>JAYZHU010000079.1:0-6583 GCA_036166175.1 Verrucomicrobiota bacterium
CAGCGAGTTCGCTCCATCAGGAGGGCTGCTATCAGGCAGCCGACGCACAGTGCTATGGTGCTGGCCAATAGCCAGGAGTGCCGCCCGATTCCGTCGACCACCGAGGCGTACAGGTAGTACCCGATGAATAATTGGACAGCGATGAAGAAGGTGACAATCATTTCAGTAGCAAACTTAGTAGGTTGTTAATTCGAAGGCTTTAGCAACGACTGAATTTGAAAATTTGTCCTCATGGAAATTGGAAGATGTCCCTAGAGCTTAATTACACCCAGGAGTCTGGTTTTCCATTGGTATCCATCTTTAAGCGTTCCGAAATTTAATACATTGCTTCCGAGGTGGGATGAACAAATATGGAGCCATGGGAAGTCTATGGATAATATCTTTATTTGCTCTGGCTTCTAGTTTAGCAATTACGGCCACTGGGGGTAACCCTAACATGATTTTGGTCATGACAGATGACCAAGGATACGGCGACCTAGGCGTTCACGGAAACGACCAAATAGACACACCCAATTTGGACCGTTTTGCGAGCGAGTCGCTAGGAATGGAGCGATTCTATGTCAATCCGGTCTGCGCGCCCACGCGAGCCAGCCTAATGACAGGTCGCTATTATCTGCGTACCGGAATCCTGCATACGTCTCGAGGGGCTGCGAAAATGCATGGGGACGAGGTGACAATCGCCGAACTGCTTAAGGACGCAGGTTACCGGACGGGCCTGTTTGGCAAATGGCACCTCGGGGAAAACTATCCGATGCGTCCGCAAGACCAGGGCTTCGACGAAACGCTTATCCATAAGTCGGGAGGGATTGGCCAAACGCCCGATACCGATGCCAATTACTTTAATCCGATCCTTTGGCGAAATGGCGAACAGCTTAGAGCCAATGGCTACTGCACGGACCTATTTTTCGATGCCGCCATTCAGTTCCTGAAGTCTGATTCGGAGAACCCGTTCTTTATCTACATCGCTCCAAATGTTCCACACGGCCCCTTGGATGTGGCCCAGGCTTATAGTCAGCCATTTCTGGATCAAGGTATAGATCCAAAGACAGCGGCGATTTACGGAATGCTGAAGAATCTGGATGAGAATTTCGGAGACCTGCTCGATGCTCTTGGTGAGGAAGGCCTCACCGAAGATACCTTGACGATTTTTATGACGGACAATGGGCCCACGAGAGGACGCTATAACGCGGGTCTCAGGGGGGCCAAAGGGAGTGTTTACGAAGGCGGGATCCGAGTGCCGTTTTACGTGAGGTGGCTAAACCGGATTGAGGCAGGCCGGTCTGTTGATCGGATTGCGGCCCATATCGATGTGCTGCCGACCTTACTGGAAATAGCGGGGCTATCGATTCCCGACGGATTAAAAATAGATGGCATGAGCCTATGGCCGCTTTGGTTGGGCCGCGAGGCTGAAAGCGATTGGCCCGATAGAGTTCTCGTTACCCAGCACATCAAATCCATTGCTCAAGCTGCTTACCAGAATTCGACAGCAATTGGCCAGCGATACAAGCTAATCGCTTATCCAAGCGCTGCCAACGACGCTAACTTTCAACCTGACTATTCGGATCTGGATCTAGCCTTGTACGATTTAATCGCGGACGAAGATGAATCGAATGATATTTTGGATTCCCATCCAGAGGCATTGGCGGAACTGCGGAGGGTTTACGAACAGTGGTTTGAAGAGATGAAATCAACCCGTGGATTCGAGCCTGGGCTAATCCATTTGGGGACGCGGAAGGAAAATCCCGTCTTGCTATGCCGCTATCAGGATGGACATCGAGAGTTCGGCACGGACCCCGAGCCTATCGGTTGGCCGATAATTATTGAGGAATCCGGGCGCTACAGAATAACAGTCCGCGATTCGAGAGGACTGAAAATCGCTGGCAACGCGCTGGCGGTTAGCTGGAATGGAAAGATCGAGAGATTGCGGAGCCAAGCTAGTATCCGATTTATGGAGATCGAGCTTAAAGCTGGAAAAGGAATGCTTGATGTCTGGCTGGAGGATACATCAGGCAATCCGCTGCCCAAGGATTTCGATGTTCTGGTCGAACGAACGGATTGGTAGGGAAGCCCTTTTAAGGGTTTCGATACCGAAATGGTGGCGGGCGAACTCGCGACTACGTTCCGCGGACGAGCACCCATAAGGGTTAGCATAGGCTTCCAGCCTGTGACCTTAACCTTCGCAAAAAGGCAGGATGCCTGTGCTGCTTTTCATAAAAAAAGGCGCTATCGATTGATAGCGCCTTGAAAAAGTGAATCTCGAGAGAGCTCTATTCCTCTTTCGATTCGCCTGCTTCGATCGACAACGGTTTGTACCCGCCGATCGATTTGAAGTAGAGCAATATTCCAAGATAAATGACGGCCATCGTCAGCGGTATGAAGGAGTCCGCTTTCAAGGTCTTGCGATCTCCAGTGATACTAGCGTCCGCGATGTCCTGGTCTCCGGGATTGGGGCTGCCTTCGGCGACGCGTCCCTGAGCCTCGCTTAGCTTGGTCCCGTCTAGTCCCGTAGCTTGTAAGAAGAGGAAGGAGCTTGGAGCGTCGGCTTTCACCACTTCGTAGATGGCAGGGTTCTTTTCCTGGAGAGCCTCGCCTGCATAGTGGTCCTTGGCGAATCCCAGACCGGTCGAACCGAGTAGGCCCGCGGAGAGCATTCCGATTCCTCCCATGATGCTCATGGCGACAGCTCCCGTTTGAGGATAACGGTCGCCAGCGACCGCCAGCATTGTAGGCCAGAAAAACGTTTTACCAACGGCGTAGATTCCAAGAGCGATCATGGCTCCGATGAATCCGGTCATTCCAGCAGCTAGTTGGAGCCCGACGAAAGCGAGGATGGAGCAAACCAGTAGCAGTCCTACAGGCGACAAGCCCAAGCGTTTCTCGATGAATTCGGCACAGAAACGTAGCAGGAACATGATGGTCGATGTCCAGACGAAGAGGATCTTACCCTCGGATGAAGAGAGAATATTGCCGGTAATATTCTGAACCCAGCCATCCGTGCCGAGCTCGACGGCCCCGACCAAGGCATGGGCTACGAAAAGAATGAACATCAAAATTGCTCCCATGGAGAACTTGGTAATAAAGCCAATCGCCAAGAGCAGCACGAAGGCGATTACATAGCTAAGCGTTTGGGAGAATCCGAGCGAGGCGCTCATGAATAGGGAAAGGAGGTAGCAAATGACCAGGCCGCCTAGGATTCCAACGTCCTTCATCATATCGCCAAGACCGAGGCCTTTTTCGTGGGCTTCCGATTTCGGATACTTCTGCCCCATGAACATCACGCCGTAAATAACGGTGGGAACCAGGTAGATAGCCAACTGCCACTTCCAGTGGATTCCGATTTGGTCATCGAGAACCCATCCAATAACCGCGCCCACGACCATGCCGGCGGGCCATGACGCGTGTAGAATATTCAGGTAGTGAGTCCGATTTTCCGGATAAAGCGTAGAGACCAGAGGATTGGCTACCGCTTCCAGGGTTCCGTTCGCATAGGCGAAAATAAACATGCCCCAGAAAAGAAAGTTGTAGGCTGTGCCCGTGGCGGCGTCAGCGCTGGGGGCAAAGGTGACGAAGGCGGAAAGCACGTGGCAAACGAGAGCCAGCAGAACTAGCTTTCCGTAACCGATCTTGTCGACTATGACACCACCGATGATGATGCCGAAACAGAAGCCGGAAAAGCCCGCGCCACCAATGGCGCCTAGTTGGGCTCCAGTGAAACCGTACTCGCCGGCCCAATTGTCGAATATGCCGCCGCGAACGGCAAAACCAACTCCAGCGGCAAGAATCGCCATAAAGCCGGCCCATAGTAATCGTGATCGATGTATTTCGCTCATATTTAGGAAGAACCTCTCATAAGGGTTAATTGTGTGTTTCTCTGCGAAGTCTTGGCCTCGATCGCTGGAGGGCGGCTCGGGACAGGACGGGGAAGGTGGGAGCAGAAAAACGGTTAAACGTTAAGTCAGTGAGGCAATCAGGCGAATGGGTTATGTCCAGCTTTTATGCGCGAATATTTTACAAGTTGGGCCAAGGAAGTCAGAATTTTTTGGGAGAGGAGGAGTTTTGGATCACCACACTGCGCTTGCTAGACGGTGAATCATGTATCGGGCGATCTCACTCTTTCCCGAGATCTACGGGGGCGCAAGGAGAGCGAACATCAGAGGGCAGCATAGGCTTCTAGCCTGTTTCTACAAAGGTAACATGCAGGATGCCTGTGCTACTTTTTAAAATGATGGGCGCTAGGAGATAGCCCACTACCTCTAAAAAATTCAATTCGAACCTGCGTATTGATCGCGTAGGCGGGACACGTCCGGGGCGGTGATTGACGGTTCTGAGTTAGCGAAACGGGCTTTGGAGTAGTTCAGGGCTTGAGCGATTTCCTCGTCTGAGAGAAAGGCGAAGCTAGCCATGAGATTGTTGTATTGGCGATCTTCAATCCACTCGCTGCCTTGGAGAGCCAGTCTGATTAAGAAGTCGTTGTCGTGGCTGGACAAGCGTTCAGAGCCAATCAAAGCAGGCTGCATGTTAGGCACGCCGCTTCCATCGATCTGGTGACAGGCTAGGCAGTATCGATTATACAGAGCTTGTCCTTGCGGGTCTATATCCCATTGGGGGTTGCTCGCGGTTGAGGTTGTATCGGATGCGGATGCGGAAGGCTCAGATCGTTTTAGTGTATTTGAGAAGACGCCGCGCCCTCCGGTGTACATGATTTTCCAAATACGTCCTACTTGGTCTTCGGCCACGTAGAGCGAACCGTCTGGTCCAACTGCTAGGCCTGTTGGGCGATAGGTAGCGGAGTTAGGGGTGAGCAAAGTTTCGGCCCCTTTGAATCCCTCGGCGAAGGATTCATAGTTGCCCGAAGGAAGCTGACCTTCGAAAGGAACGAAGACGACGTTGTAGCCTTGTTGGGGGAGGGGCGCCCGGTTCCAGGATCCGTGAAAAGCGACAAAGGCGCCACCGCGGTATTTCTCGGGAAATTGAGTGGCATTGTAGAACTGCAGGCCTACCGGAGCCCAATGCCCGGGGAAAGTAAGAATGGGATCGTCATACAAGCCCGGTTCTGGGCGCTTCATTTTATCGCCACCATATTCCGGATTGATGATGCGAGTACCTTGTTCTTGATCGTAGTAGGTGTAGGGCCAGCCGAAATTCGATCCGGGCCTGATGAGCTGAAACTCTTCTGACGGAAGCTCGGCGCTTTCGCGCTCGTCGTACAGTTCACCCCAGTTCTGCATGAGATTGTCGCGTCCATTCTGAACGCCATACAGTGCTTTCTTTACGTGGTCCCATTGGAAGGCTACGTCGTTGCGAATACCGGTAGCGTAGTGGAATCCATCATCCATTTGCTTCTGCCCGAGCGTATCCGCATCAAACATCCACACTCCTGCGTAGCGTTCGAGCTCGTCGCAAGGATCCTTTCCGGGTGAGCCTTTGGTGCGATCCACCTCCTGGCAGCTGTCCCCGGGCGAGCCCGCGCTCACGTAGAGATAACCTGCATCGTCAAATGTAATGTTCTTGCTGCGATGGTTTCGCGGTGTTGGAAACCCGGATACAACGGTTTCGTAAGGCCCTGTCGGGAGCAGTTGGCGCTTGTCGAGAGGAAAGCGGGCGATCTGAGTGGTGGATCCGACGTATAAATAGTCCTTATACAACCTCAACGATTTACATTGGCTATCCAATTCTCCGAAGTACTTCACAACATCCATAATGCCATCGCCATCGGTGTCTCGCATAGCCACGATGTATCCTAGATCGATTGGATTCATCAAGGCGGCGTAAATGTCGCCGTTGTCCCGAACAGCAATTTGCCGCGTTTCCCCGACATTATCGGCTACGACTAAAGCCTGGAAGCCCTCGGGTAATTCGATGCCTCCGTTGTTACGGGAAACAATGAATTGGGAAAAGGCTGCAATCGGCAAAAGCGTGGGGGTGAAAATGAGTAATGCGGAGCGTAGTAATCTCTTCAACATGGCGGACAAGTTAGTTTGCCAAGATCGACGTTCAACTCTATTCGGACGCGTCGTTCTTTGAGGTTTGTTTGGTAAGGCTGAATATCCTTAATCAGCCGAATGCGGAGACGTTGCCGGCAGTGGCGGATACAAGCCATACGAACGTATGATTCGTGATTCGTCGCCGGCGTAGGAGCGGCCCCGCATTGCGTGGGCCGCTCCTACAATCGACCACAACTTGAGTTGGAGCTTTTACGGAGCTGATGTGTTGGCCCTATCGTCGGCGAATCGATGTGCAGCTCCCTCGAGTTGATTCAAGGCTCCAACGAAAAGGTGTAACATCGCAGATTGCCAAGAGAGACGGCTAGCATCACACTAACTGAATGGTTATACATGGCTGGAAAGTTTGGGGCCGAATATTCGCCCTTAATCTAGGGATCCTCTGGATAGTTTCCGCGGGAATGTTAGCGGAAAGCCGGCCCAACGTCCTCTTTTTAGCGATCGACGACTTGAATACCCGATTGGGCTGCTACGGATTCGAGCGGGTTCATTCTCCGAATATTGATCGGCTAGCTAGCGCAGGCGTACGCTTCGATCGCGCTTATTGCCAGTTTCCTTCTTGCGGGCCGAGCCGGACATCC
>JAYZHU010000080.1:0-6046 GCA_036166175.1 Verrucomicrobiota bacterium
CGAAATGGCCATCGGCACGAGAAACAAAGCTTGCTCATTGGTCTCGAAGATCATGGGTCCAAGCCCGAGAAAGGTGGTCACAGCCGTCAGAAAAATTGGTCGGAATCGGCGTTGGGCCGCATACACGATAGCGACGTTGGCAGGCTGTCCACGAGCCATATAGCGATTACGGGTCATAGCCATAACGAATCCCCCGTTCACCACCATGCCGCAAAGGGCGATCATGCCCAAAACGCTGTAAATGCTGAGATCGAAGCCCAACAGGATGTGTCCTAATACGGCTCCTGCCAAGCCCCACGGGATCGCCAGCAGAATGATAACAGATTGCGAATAGCTTCTCAAGAACGATGCCATGATCGCAAATATAGCGAACAAGGAAGCACTCAAGCCCACGCTCAAGTTGCCGGTTGCTTCCCGCTGGTCTCGCTGCTCTCCCTCGAAAGTATAGCGCAATCCAGGAAACTGGCCAATCAACTCCGGAAGCTCCTTCTTCTCCATGGCCTTGAGCACCTTGTTTCCATTGGTGACCGATGAAATGACATTGGCAGTAACATTGACGACTCGTCCGCCATCCACGCGGTCGATGCGCACGGGGGCCGTCGTTTCGATAATCTCCGCCGCCTGGCTAATAGGAATCTCTGCCCCATTGTTTCCCTTGATAAGCAATCCTTCCAGACCGCTCAAGGAACGCCTATCCGATTCGGGCAGCCGCACCATCACGCGAAGCTCGTCACGATCACGTGGCTGGCGAAGAGCTTCTGCTCCGTAGAAGGAATTGCGAATCTGCTGACCCAGATCCCTGGCTGTGATTCCCAGAGCCTGACCTGCCGGCTTAATCTCGAAACTAATCTGCGGCATTTCTCGGCCAAATCCTTTGCGAATGTCCGTAACACCTGGATACAATTCCAGCATGTTGCCCAATTCTTCCGCGGCATGCCTGAGCGTGTTGACATCGGGATGGGCCAATTGCACAAAGATTGCCGCCTCTCCTCCAGGACCAACCAAATAGTCGTAGAACAGGGACTCGATATCCGGTATCTCTGGCACCTCCTGACGCCACAAATTCACGAATTCCGAACCCGTAATCTCTCTTTGACTCTGGGGAACTAGCTTAATGGCAACACTAGCTTCATTATTATTTCTCCGCGCTACTGAGATGTTGTAATTACGGACAATGTCTTCCAAACCCGCTTTCGCCAATGCCCGCTTTGCGGCAGCTTCAACTACGAAAGCGACCTCGCGGGTACGGCTGACAGGCGTGCCTGTAGGCATCTCGATCTCTCCCTGGATATAGTCATTCTCGATGGTCGGGTTGAAGGTGAAGTTGACGCGACCGCTCATCGTATAGGCGACCAGCATAAGTAAAAAAGAAGCGAATACAGTTATCGTTAGATACCTATACCGTATAGCCGTCGTTAATATCGGTTTGTAGAAACGCTCCATAAGATCGTCCAGCTTCAGCCGCAATCGCGTTTGGGCCTGATCGAATCGACCGATAATCGATTTCTTGAGAGAACTCTTCTTTCCCCAGGACAAGTGGGATGGCAAAATAAGCAGTACCTCGATTAAGGAAACTGTGAACACAGCGATAATTACCGCGGGAAGCACTTTCAAGAACCGACCGCTTTCTCCCGGCACAAAAAAGAGTGGCAAGAAAGCTATAATGTTGGTGCTGACGGCGAAGATAACTGGGACGGTCATTTCTTTCACGCCCGTGACCGCCGCCTCCAGTCGAGACATGCCTTGAGTAATCTTGTGAAAGATATCCTCGCCCACCACCACAGCGTCATCGACTACGATCCCCAAGGTTACGATGAAGCCGAAGACGGATATCATGTTAATGCTAGCGTTCATTAGCGGTAACAAGATGAGCGAACCAAGAATGGAAACGGGAATTCCCACTGCAGTCCAGAATGCGACTCTCAATTCGAGAAGGAACCCGAGAGCGATAAGGACGAGAATAAGACCCAACGTACCATTGTATTTGAGCAAATTGATACGCTCTAAGTAGTCTTCCGTACGATCATAGCGTACCTCCACATTAACTGAAGGTGGTAGCGTTGGTCCGACTTGAGCGATGTAGCGTTTCACCGCTGCCGCAACGTCAATCGGCGTTTGGTTTTCTGAAGCGGAAACCGATAGCGTCACCGAAGGTCTACCATTGAAAAAGGACTCTTGATTACTGTCTTCAAAACCATCGACGATCGTGGCAATGTCCCCAAGCTTCACTTCGGTACCAGTATTTGTGCTCTTGATGGGTATCTCTTCGAACTCGCTACCGAAAAAGCGGCGCTCGGTAGTTTTCAGCAGAATATCTCCACCCGAAGTTTTCATCGTCCCAGCGGGAACGTCCTGAGCGGATTGATCGATCGACCGCGCTATCTCACCGAGCGTTAGGTCCAGCGATCTTAGTTGAACCTGCGGTACTTCGACCAGGATTTCAGGTCGGCGGGCCCCCATCAATTCAACCAGGGAGATTTCTGGTTGAGCCAAAAGCCCATCTTCTACGACTCGAGCGAACTGCACCAAGGTACGCTCGTCTACATCACCATAAACGGCTACATAGTTAACTCCGCGGCGGCGGCTTGTACCCAGGGATATCCGCGGCGGCTCGATCTCGTCGGGAAAAAGACTAATCCGAGATACAGCAGCAGTCACCTCCTGCAGGGCTCGATTACGATCGAAACTAGGCATTATCTCAACGGTAACAAATGCTCTGCCTTCTGACGCGGTCGCTTCTATCCGCCGGGTGAGTTCCATGCCTCGCAGCTCCGATTCGATCGGCAAGATAATAGATTGCTCCACTTCTTCAGGACTGGCCCCACGGTATTGCATGTTAATATCGACCGTGTCGATCTGGTACAAAGGATAGATCTCCTGCCGAATATTCCGAGCCACGACGACGCCTATCACCACGACGCTGAGCATGAGCAGGTTAGCTGCCACGTGATTGCGGGCAAACCAGGCGATCAAACCTGTGGCCGAGCCTGCGTTTTCATTATAAGGATTCTCTTCCATGAGGTACTTTCCTTCCTAGTTTCCAACCGCTTTCTCGTAGGCCTCTACGAGTTCAGGAAATACGGATGAGCGCTGCGGCGCCACCAGCATTTGCGGGAGCGCAACGCGAAGATCACTTACTATCAGTTCATCGCCTTTTTCAAAGCTATTCGTAATAATGACCGTATCCTTTTCCGTCCAAAGAACTTCAGTCTGCAAGATTCTCAGGAGGTTGTCTGGGCCCACCACCCAAATTTGATCGCCTTCACGCAAGGCGTCTCGAGGCACTGTTATAACATCCTCTAAATCGCCAGCGTCGACTCTCACTTCGACATAGCTGCCTAATAACAATGGAAGCTCATCTCCCACCTTGCCATCTAGATCCAACGGATCCTGGACCGCTACCACGACACGCGCCATCCGCCCAACGTCATCCAGGTCGCTCAACAAACGCACCACCCGACCCTCCCAGGTAGCGACTTCGCCCTCGCCCGCGTCAAGCACCACCTCCACCCCGGCGCCAGGGGTATTTCCTTGCGGAAATTGTATCCATTTTAGTTCGGAAAAAGGAACCGAAACCTGTATCCAATATTCATCGGTTCCCACGAGTTCGCATATTGTCGAATTGGGGCTGACCAATTGGCCGACTTCCACAGATTCTTCTACCACACGGGCGTTAAAGGGCGCCCGAATAACCGTACGCGACAATTGCAACTCGGCCTCCTCGATATCATTGATCGCCTTTTCCATCATTGCTTCGGCCCTGCGCAAGTGAGGTTCCCTGAGAACAAGCGATCGATTCACTTCTTCGATATCCAATCCGGATTGCAACTCGTCCCATTCGCGTTGGGCGATCACTTGACGGCCGCTTTCCACCTCCCGCTCAAATCGGGCCTGCTCTAGATCTGAACGTACAGCAGCCAAAGCCAACACGTAGTCCTGAGGATCAATGCGTATCAACTCATCGCCCTCATCAAACTGGCCGCCAACTGCCATATTTGAATTTTGGTGTATTACTTGACCGGATACTTGTGGCCTAATTACCACTTTCCGCGATGGCACCACGCTACCGTAAGCGCTGACGGCGATATGCCGCGTTTGCCCGATCACCGGTATGGTCTGTACGATCCTAGCGGATTGAGACTTCTCCTCCGGAGTTGTTTCCGGGCCTGTGGAAAGCAAGAACCAGCTGACGCCCACACCTAGGACCATTATGATCAGAATTAGGAAAATAGTTCCAAAAAGCGATTTGCGATTCATTGGGTAGAAAGGTTGGCCAAGGATTCCGGTGAAGCGATAGGGCCCCCAAGGGCCCTATGAAGGCTGATACGCGCGCTGAGCACGTCCCGCCGGGCGCTAACGATCTGCCTCTCCAAATTCTGAACGATGTTTAACGAAGTGAATACGGGCAAATAGTCGGTCAATCCTTGGCTGAATCGGTTGCGCGCTTCGGTCAACAAGCGTTGGGCATTGAACAGCTGCTTTTCCTCTAGTTCAAGGCGTTCAAGCAATTTTCGCTCCAGTACCAAAATCGATTCCACTTCCAGAACGGCATTTATAAATTGTTCGGTATAGCGGGCTAAGCCTTCTTCTAGCTCCGCCCGGCGAAGGCTGACCTCAGCCCGGCGCTCGCCGGCGGCTAATAGCGGAGCCGACAAACTGGCAAAAGCCGAACGTATGGCGTCTCCCAATCTGGGATCTCCACGCCAGTCGACACCACCGCCAATAACGATCGAAGGCAATTGGTCAGCGACGGCCTCGCCAAGACGTTCATCCAAGGCAAGCAAGCGCTTTTCCGCCGCTCTCAAGTCGGGTCGCTGCTGAAGTAGGTCGGCAGGGATTCCCACCGCTGGCATAGCAGGAAGATTGGCGAAGCTCGACGCGTTTACGAGATCCCCCCCGCCTGGCGCATTTCCCAACAAAACATCCAACGTGTATTCCAACTGGGCGATACGAGCCTCAGTCTGCGGCACGCGAGCCTTTGTTTCGTCTAGTTGCTCTTGTTGTTGCAAAACGTCCACTATCGAAGATTGCCCCTGTCCAAACCTCAGGGTCGTCAATTTTAGTAGCGACTCATTGATTTCAATCTGCTCCAGGATGACTTCCAATTGCCGCTTTTGCTCCTTGGTCTCGAAGTAGGTTTCGGCGATCGCGCCCGAAAGCAGTAGACGAGCATCAAGCCAGTCCTGAACGGAAGCTTCTCGCTGTAACACTCGAGCTCTACGAGCCGCGGACAAACGGCCAAACAAGTCTAATTCCCAACGCAGGGCTCCGCCGATCGCAGTTCTTTCCTCACGATCCTTATTTTCTCCGACCGCTATCAAATCGTCCCACTCATAACGATCACTCGCGCTCAGATCGATGGCGGGAAAGAGGCGAGCGCCCGATTGGCGGGCCAAAGCCGTCGCTTGCTCGATCCTGTAGACGAATGACTGCAAGTCGAAGTTGTTCTCCAAACCGTCTTCGATCAAAGCATCCAAGACTTTGTCATTGAGGAACTTCCACCATGATTCATCCCAAGGCCCATTCGTCGCGATTTCGTTCGGATACTGGTTATACTTCGTTCCCACTTCAGCCGCTGGAACGATGGAAGCTTCCTTCGACTGGCGCCCAACGCAACCGCCGCATAGTACGGCGACTGCAACAGCCATGGTTAACGGATAAAGATGGAGACGCATCGCGCTTGGGGAGAAAGAATTAGTGTAGCCTATTACCTAGAAGCGAATAGCGATGGACAGACAAGGACCAATGTAGGCAAATATCCAGATCCTGGCCCCCTGAGCTACCGGGCGAAATTCCGAAAGGCAGGGAAGATCGGCCCGATCCTCCAAACTCTGCAGTCGGAGGAGAAAGTAACGCAGGCATTCTGCCTGTTCGCATGGACAAAGAAAACAGGCTAGTCGTCGCTCTTCGAGCTATGCCCTGTAAGACTAGAAGCCTATCATACCACTTCTGGGGCCACAGCTTGCCCCGCCGTCTCCCGCATTTGCGTGAGTATGCAAGAGATCGCCCGCTCACAAATTCAGCCAACTAGGATTGAATACAGTCC
>JAYZHU010000081.1:0-9548 GCA_036166175.1 Verrucomicrobiota bacterium
GCCAATCGCTAAGATCTCAAAATCGTGCGGATATTCGAATGTGAGCGTATTTAATTCCCAATTTAGAAAACGTTTGGGAATGACGCCTCGTGACTACCGTCGTCAATTGGAGTTCGAGCCGATAGCTCCTTGAGCAAAGGACGCAGCTTTTGCCTATTCTTACTTGATAGCCGGGAGCTCGTTGGCGATTATTTTGAACTCTATCGCAGTTAAGGAAATACAATGAGCCAGTCATTATTTGAAAAAGTTTGGGATGCCCACGCAGTCAGGGAGCTGTCTAACGGACAGACGCAACTGCTCATTGGGACGCACTTGATTCATGAGGTTACCAGCCCCCAGGCATTTGGAATGCTTCGCGACTTGAATTTGCCGGTCGCTTATCCGAACCGGACCTTTGCGACTGTGGATCATATTGTGCCCACGGATCAGAGCCAAGAGCCTTTTGCGGATCCGCTGGCCGATGCCATGATTAAAGAGCTGCGCAAGAACTGCGAGGAAACTGGGATCACATTCTTCGATTTGCCTAGCGGCAAGCAAGGTATCGTCCACGTCGTTGGCCCTGAGCAAGGCATCACCCAGCCGGGCACGACAATCGCTTGCGGCGATTCCCACACATCCACTCATGGCGCATTTGGAGCCATTGCGTTTGGCGTGGGAACGACCCAAATCAGGGATTTGCTGGCCACCCAAACGATGGGCATCGCCAAGTTGAAAGTGCGTCGAATCAACGTCAATGGCGTGTTGCTTCCAGGCGTTTACGCCAAGGACGTTATTCTGCACATCATCCGCAAGCTCGGAGTTAAAGGAGGGACAGGATTCGCTTACGAGTATGGAGGATCGGTCTTCGACAATTTTTCGATGGAGGAGCGAATGACGGTTTGCAACATGTCGATCGAGGGAGGCGCCCGCGTAGGCTACGTCAATCCAGACGAGAAAACCTTCGAGTATTTGAAAGGTAAGCCGTATTCACCGATTGGATACTATTGGGATAAAGCTGTCGATAACTGGAGGTCCTTCGCTAGCGATTCAGATTGCCAATACGATGATGTTGTCGAATTCGATGCGGAAGACATCGCTCCTACCGTAACCTGGGGCATCAATCCTGAACAGGCCATTTCGGTGGAGCAGGACATTCCCACCATTGATGGGTCAGACGATTCAGATAAGGATTTGGTGGCGGAAGCCCTCGAGTACATGAAATTGCCAGCGGGGCAGCCGATCAAGGGGACGAAAGTAGACGTTTGTTTCATTGGATCCTGCACCAACGGCCGGCTTTCGGACTTTGAGGAAGCGGCAAAGTACCTCAAAGGGCATCGAGTCGCGGAAAGCGTTAAAGCGATTGCGGTCCCTGGATCTCAGATTGTCGATGGGATCTGTCGGGAGAAAGGCATCGACAAAATCTTTGAAGAAGCGGGCTTCGAATGGAGGGGGGCTGGCTGCTCGATGTGTTTAGCCATGAATCCCGACAAGCTAATCGGCGATCAGTTGAGCGCCAGTTCCAGCAACCGGAATTTTAAAGGAAGGCAAGGTAGTCCAACCGGTCGAACCGTATTGATGAGTCCAGTCATGGTGGCGGCCGCCGCCGTCCACGGAGAAATTGCCGATGCTCGAGAAGTTTTTGGAGTCGGCGAATTGGCGAATACGTAAGAAGAAAGGGAATCAAGAAATGGCTTTGGAAAAAATTACATCAGTCAAAGGTTCAGGAGTCTATGTCCCAGGAAATGAGATCGATACGGATCGAATCATTCCAGCCAGGTTTATGAAGTGCGTAACTTTCGATGGGCTTGGTGAATACCTGTTCTACGATGTCCGTAAGAATGAAGACGGGAGCGATAAGAGCCACCCGCTCAACGACCCTCGATTTTCGGGAGCGAGCGTCTTGCTGTCCGGGGCTAACTTTGGATGTGGCAGCTCAAGGGAGCATGCTCCGCAAGCTCTTTATCGTTTTGGTCTAAGAGGAATCATTGCCGAGAGTTTCGCGGAGATATTCTTCGGGAATTGCACGACATTAGGGATTCCCTGCTTTTGCGCGGCAAAGGAGGACATCGAAGCGATAGCATCTGCGATCGAAAGGGTTCCCAGTGTTGAAATAGAGCTCGAAGTGGAGAACGAACGCATCCATGTAGGCGATCAAAGCTACACTGCGGTCGTGAGGGAAACAGCCCGGAAGGCCCTTTGCGAAGGCAAATGGGATATGATTGGCGAATTGAAGGAAGGGGAGTCTCAGGTAGCGGCAGTCGCGGAAAAGCTTCCGTACATGTCGCGTTGAAGTTCGAAAGGAGAGCTTGTCCTTTTTAGGATTGCCCGACTGGAGAAAGCTCTCTTTAGGATGACGATCGTTTTCCTGAACCCGCTCGCACTCAGGGCGATTATCTATGCTAGAGATTCTAAAAGGCGCCGGCGTATTTGTATACCCGCTAATGCTCTGCTCCCTCGTGGGCGGATTCATCATTTTCGAACGTTTGTTCGCTTTGCGGAGAGTGGCGATCATGCCGGCTCATATAGTCGAGGGCATCGTGGAGGGTAGTCCCTCAGATGGTGGTGGGCGTTCCGCATTAGGTAGAATCATTGCTTATTGGAAGAGGCATGAGCAGGACGAAGGAGCTGTGCGGGCCTATGCCCGTCTGGAGGTCAATCGGATGGAGCGTGGATTCGTTTTCCTGGAAATCATAATCGGGGCGGCTCCATTGCTGGGCCTGCTAGGGACAGTCACGGGACTTGTTCAGGTATTTGGTAATGTATCCCTAGATACAGGGATGCCTGATCCTGCGGCCTTTACTCAAGGAATCGCCTTGGCTCTGACCACAACGGTTATTGGCTTGGCTGTCGCCATACCCTGTTTAGTCGCCAATAGCTATCTGCAGCGTAAAGTGGAAACCTATGCGGTCCAGTTCGAATCTCTTCTCGAGCAGATAGGTCTCAAGAATGTATGAGTTTGCTGGCCCGTAGACGCAATAAGGCCAGCATCAATATCATCCCTCTGATGGATGTATTGACGATCTTGATATTCTTTTTTCTCGTGAGCATGCAGTTCAAGGAAATGACCACGCTCAATTTGACCTTGCCGAAAATCGAGTCTGCGGGTAGCAACGAATTTCCCGAGCGAATTCTGATTGGCATAGACGAGGAAGGGCAGGTTTTCCTGGAGAACCAGCCGCTCCCGTTGAGCGAGCTGGAAGCGGTCTTGTCGAGAGTATCCGAGGTTTCGAACGACGTGCCGGTTTTGGTTAAAGCCCATAATCTGACTCCCCTGCAAACGGTGACGGACGTTATGGATGCCTGCCGGCTCAATGGGTTGAGCAAGATTCGTCTTCAATCGCGGTAAATGGAACCCCGAAGCGAACCGGGAAGAGCTGATTGGGAACGTTTTTCCAACCCGCTGGTCAGAAGAGTCATTGATCTTCAGTCCTGTGCTCCTAATGTTTCACTGCGACAGCTCTGCTCAAACGGCCGAAATCAAAACCGAATTGACATCAAGCAGTAACTCGGCGTCCAATTTCCGAGTTGATTTAGTAACCTTAGAATAATCCAGTTTATGAAAAGACCAACCCTCATTGTTACCTTGGCATTGGCAATAGCTATGTTGCCGTCCATCCACGCTAATTCACACGAAGGCGGTGATCACGATCACACGGCGCTCGAAGATCAAATGAGCGCAATGAACAAGGCTTGGCGCTCAATTCGGCGTCAAATTAAAAATCCTGCTAAGAATGACTCAACTCTCGAGTTCGTAGCTAAGGTCAAAAAAGCCGCTCAGAATTCGGTGGATTTGACGCCTATGCTTGCCGAAGAGATGGATGGAGCGGAAAAGAAAAAATTCATGGCCGGCTACCAGAAGGCGATGAAGAACTCCGTCGGGCTGATTGGCGATTTGGAAGCCGCATTGAAAGCGGGAGATAATGCCAAGGCAGAAGCAATTGTGGGCAAAATCAACGACGCTCGCAAACACGGGCATGATAAATACAAGCCCAAAGACGATTAGCCTGAGGTTGATTACTTGGATACAATAACTTTAAGCCTGCCCATCGAGGGCAGGCTTTTTTATTTCCAGATACCCTAGGCTCCCGTATTTTGTCGACTTAATTTCAATGCAGATCCCTTATGGCGAAAGTCACATCGAGCTCGGTCTCGACAGCGTGAAAACTACGGTCGTCGAGCCGCGCTTCATTGAGGGAATGGAAGACGAGCAATCCGGCTTTCAAGCCGCCTGTTCCAGTCCTATTGGATCGCTTCCATTGTCCGAGATCTTCCAATCCGCGGATCGATTGGCGGTATGTATTCCAGATGCCACTCGCCCATTCCCGAGTGACCGCGTATTGCCTTGGCTGTTCGAATACTTGAGCGTCCCGAATGAAAACGTGGTAATTATCAATGGAACGGGTTCGCATAGGGGAAACACTCCTAGAGAGCTCGAGCGAATGGTGGGACGAGAGATTTACGAAAACTATCGTATTGTGAATCACGATGCTCACGACCCGAAAACCCTGGAATATGTCGGAGATTCTCGATTCGGATATCCCGTATATCTGAATCGTGAATACGTTGAGGCCGATCGGCGTATCTTGCTAGGGTTTATCGAGCCTCATTTTATGGCGGGATTCTCTGGGGGCTACAAGGCCGCCTTTCCTGGAGTGGCCGGTATTGACGCGATCATGCGATACCACAGTGCTGGGGTTATCGGCGATCCCTTGAGCACGTGGGGAAATTTGCAGAATAACCCAACGCAGGAGCATGTCCGTGCGGGTGGACGAATCCTGGAAGCGGACTTCTTGGTCAACGTGACGCTGAACCGAGACCGAGAAATCACCCGCTACTTTTGTGGCCACCCGATCGAGGCTCACGAGGCAGGTTGCGTTTACGTCAAGGAGAGCGCTATGGTTGGCTGCCCTGATCCATTTCCAATAGTGGTGACCAGCAACAATGGATTTCCTTTGGATCAAAATCTCTATCAAGCCGTCAAGGGCATGTCTGCGGCGGCTCAAATCGTGGAAGAGGGCGGTCTGATTCTCGTGGCTTCCGAGTGCCGTGACGGATTTCCAGAACATGGGAACTACCGCAAATTGTTGTTTGAGTACAATACGCCCGATGCCTTCCTTAAAGCGATTTACGAGCCTGGTTTCTCGGTTTTCGATCAATGGCAAGTGCAGTTGCAGGCATTGATTTGCCAGAAAGCCCGTGTAGGAGTTCAATCATCGATAGATTCGAAGTCGCTGCGGCGGGCTCATCTGATGCCGGTAGAATCGATCAATGAGGCTTTGCAGGCCGAGTTAAATCGAATTGGCAGGGATGCTCCGGTCGCGGTATTGCCTGAAGGCCCAGTCACCGTTCCCTATTTACTCTAGAGCGTCATTTATAGCTTGGTGAAACCGTATAATTGCTCATTCTTTAGCAACACCTTTAACCTGAAAACCCGTTCTGGGGGCCTTTAATATGAAAAACTTTCGTAGCTTGTTATTACCGCTAGCCCTTCTCTTAGCCTTGGCATCGGTTGGCGCCGAAGATGGTCCTGTATTCGAAATGCGGACTTATTACGCGAATGAAGGCAAGCTGGATGATCTTCTAGCCCGTTTTCGGGACCACACGGTGGCTCTGTTCGAAAAGCATGGCATGGAGAACGTCGGCTACTTTGTGCCGGAAGAAAACCCGGACAACGTTCTCGTTTACTTCCTTTCCTATCCGAGCCGTGATTCTAGAAAAGCCTCATGGAAAGGCTTCGTTTCCGATCCGGATTGGAAAGAGGCGTTTGCCGCTTCGAAGGTGAATGGAAAACTCGTGGCTAAAGTCGAAAGCAAATTCCTGGCCCTGACCGATTACTCGCCCAAGCTGCGAATCAAGAAATCAAAAAAACCTCGTCTGTTTGAATTGCGAACTTACACGACTGCGGAAGGAATGCTCTCCCATCTGGATCACAGGTTCGCCAACGATACGATAGGGATTTTCGATAAGCACGGCATGACAAATGTCGCTTACTGGCACCGGATGTCTGATCAGGATGAACACGGAGATACATTGATCTATCTTTTGGCATACGAGGACGCTGCGGTGCACGAGAAAGCCTGGGCTGGATTCCGAGCCGATCCGGAATGGGAAAAAGCTGCGGCTAGATCCAAAGAGCGAGCTGGAGGCGGACTACTAGTAAAAAATGGCGTTCAGTCCCAGATGCTCAAGTCGGTGGATTTTTCGCCTATGCGGTAATAGGCTTATTGGGGAGTGCAGAATTCCCCGTATTCAATAAACGTGTGCCGACCCCTGTTGGAATCTCTTGCTAGATAGCGACATTCTAGTCACCTGTCCCAAAGCCTGCTCTGGTTATTTGAGCGAGGAGTTGGAGGAGTTAGGCTACCCAGTCGTCCGAGTCGCGCCCGCTGGCGTTTTTGCGAAGGGATCGCTAAATGACTGCATGCGGCTCAATCTGCAATTGCGAACGGGTCTTAGAGTGCTCTGGAAGATCGCGGATTTTGAAGCAGCGGACGGCCAGCAGTTGTATCAACAGGCGGTCTGGATTCCCTGGGAAGCCTATATTCCGGCCGATGGATACGTTTCAATCGGTTCATCGGTAAGAAACGATACCATTCGGAATACCAAATTCGCTGGACTGCGTTTGAAAGACGCTTTGGTAGATAGAATTAGAGATAAAAAGGGGAGGCGTCCGGATACCGGAAACGACTCCGATAAAGCCAAGCTTTTTCTCTATTGGAGAGACGAAGAAGTTAATATTTATTTGGATACATCGGGGGTGCCGCTTAGCAATCGCGGCTATCGGGTAAGCCCTGGCAAGGCACCTATGCGAGAGAATCTCGCGGCTTCCGTTTTGAAGGCGACGCACTGGCATCCGGGCCTTTCTCTGGTCAATCCCATGTGTGGAAGCGGAACCTTGGCCATAGAGGCGGCGATCCAAGTATCGGGGAGGCTTGCCGGTTGGGCGCGGGATAATTTTGGGTTTATGCATTTGTTGGGCTATCGACCTGAGGAATTCGAGGCTATCAAGAAGGAATTGGACATGGAAAAAACCGTTGCCGATTCGGCTCCGATTGTCGCTACGGATCGAGATCCGGAAGCCATAGAAGCCGCTCGTCGAAATGCTGAGCTCGCTGGTGTGGCTGATTTGATCCAGTTTTCCGTTTGCGATTTTCGCGAAACTGCGATGCCCGAGGCTCCGGGCGTAGTTATTTTGAATCCAGAATATGGCGACCGGATGGGTGAAGAAAAGAAACTGCTCCCTGTGTATCAGGCGATAGGCGATTTTTTTAAAAAGCGGTGTTCGGGTTATTGGGGCTATGTTTTCACAGGCAACCGTACTCTAGGAAAGCGAATTGGACTCAAGACCTCAAGAAAGATTGAGTTCTACAATGGCCCGATCGAGTGCAGGCTGTTTGAATATGAGCTTTACTCAGGCTCGCGAAATCTAAGGTAGGGGAGGATTGGATGGTATACTCCTGGGGTTGCCGCAGAGTCTTTGCCAGTTAGAGTAAAGTTGTAGCTTATCGAGATTGGAGACTCCCGAAATTGCGGGAGTCCAAGGGAATAGGGATCGCCAGGCATGTTCAGCGGAAAATCGATCGTTTGCCAGCCAAGTAACCTGCTGATTGTAGCGTTTTCCGCTGGAAATCAATCAAATGGTCTTTCAGACTTCACCTTCCAAACCTTCTCTGGAAAGAACCGGAGATTCACTAACCACTATCTCCACTATGAAACTTGAAACGAAATGTCTCCATGCCGGTCAAGTGCCGGATCCAGCCACCAATTCACGTGCAGTGCCGGTCTACCGGACGTCCTCTTACGTTTTCAACGACACCGAGCACGCCGCCAATCTATTCGCGTTAAAGGAGTTGGGGAACATCTATTCACGGATTATGAATCCGACTCAGGACGTTCTCGAGCAACGCGTGGCCCAGTTGGAGGGCGGCGCGGCTGCCTTGGCCTTGTCTTCAGGTACAAGCGCAATTTTCTATTCGATCATCAATATCGCAAAGGCGGGCGACAATATCGTTTCGGCGAACAACCTCTACGGAGGTACGTATACGCAATTTAATGACATTCTTCCAGACTTGGGAATTACCGTGAAATTCGTGGATCCCAATGAGCCTTCCAACTTCGCCGAGGCGATCGACGAAAATACCAAGGCGCTGTTCTGCGAGACGGTCAGTAATCCAGGAGTAGATATCGCGGATCTGGAAGCTATCGCCAAAATCGCCCACGACAATGGCCTGCCGCTCATTGTAGACTCCACATTCTCTACACCTTATTTGACGCGTCCGATCGAGTTCGGAGCTGATATCGTTGTGCATTCGCTGACCAAATGGTTTGGCGGCCATGGAACGGGTATCGGCGGAGTGGTGGTTGATTCTGGAAAATTCAATTGGGCCAACGGGAAGTTCGCCCTCTACGACGAGCCAGACTCTTCCTATCATGGCTTACGCTGGGGTCATGATTTGCCCGAGCCACTGGCGCCGCTTGCCTTCATTTTGAGAATGCGAACGGTTCCTCTGCGTAACTTGGGCGCTTGCTTATCCCCAGACAATGCATGGATTTTCTTGCAAGGTATCGAAACGCTGCCGTTACGCATGGAACGGCATTGCTCGAATGCCAAGGCGGTAGCCGAGCATCTGGATGGTAAAGCTGGGATAGAGTGGGTTCGGTATCCGGGTCTCAATGACGATAAGAGCGGAGCTCTGGCCGATAAATATCTAGATGGTAAAGGGGGATCTATGGTCATCTTCGGAATCAAAGGCGGGGCCGATGCCGGCTCGAAGTTTATTGATTCGCTAGAGCTATTTAGCCATCTAGCCAATGTAGGTGACGCCAAGAGTTTGGCTATCCACCCAGCGACCACTACCCATAGCCAGCTCTCTGAAGAGGCGCAACGGGCTGGAGGAATCGCTCCTGAGCTCGTTCGTTTGTCGGTCGGTATCGAACACATCGACGATATCCTAGCCGACATCGATCAAGCCTTGGAAAAAGCGCTAACGTGAGTCGGATTTCGGCTTGTCTATTCAGCTAGGTAGGGCTCGCTAAGTCCTCCAAATATCCTTAATCAGCGACCGTCATTGGCTCGCGTACATAGCTTTGCGGACTGCTTGGCCCTTCTGAGACGGGCCCCTCAACCCTTCTGTATACGATCTAGACAGCGTCCGGAAAACCTGCATGATTCCTATCCTGTTGATCCCCCAAAGTTTTAATTATGCCTACCTCGATTCGACTACAACTTTCTATAATGATGTTTCTCCAGTTTTTCATCTGGGGAGCCTGGTTCGTAACGCTGGGAACGTACCTCAATGGCATGGCCTTCGATGGTGTTCAGATCGGGGCGGCCTACAGCACGATGCCTTGGGGAGCCTTGATTGCCCCGTTCTTCGTCGGGATGGTCGCCGACCGGTTTTTCAATTCCGAGCGCGTTCTTGCTGTGTGCCATTTGGTGGGTGGAGCGATACTCTTCATGAGCGCCTCGGTAACCGATGCCTCTGGGTTGTTTTGGATGCTTTTCGCTTACGCCCTGTGCTACAATCCAACCCTGGCCCTGGTGATTTCGATCTCCTTCGCTCAGATGG
>JAYZHU010000082.1:0-10377 GCA_036166175.1 Verrucomicrobiota bacterium
TCGCATACCCCTTACTCGATGCGAAGTCATATTTTGGATACTGGCAGTCTAACGCCATCATGGTTCGGTCACGAGTCACTTTAGCGATAATCGATGCCATGGCGATGCAAAGCGAGCGAGAGTCTCCCTGAACGAACGCCTGGTGCGGATAGCCCAGCTGCTTCATCGGTTTCCCGTCTACAAATATCCGCCAAGAAGATAGATAGTTGCTATCGCTCGTTCCATTAGAACCAAGATCGGCGAATAGCGGATCCGGTTCATGAGGTTCGATCTCAGCGCTTTCGAATACGCTTTCAACGGCTCTTCTCATGGCAGCCTGAGTCGCCCCTAAGATATTCAGATTCTCGATCTCGCCGATATCGCCCCAGCCAACCCCGATGTGCAATCGATTCTTGCTTTCCAGCCAGCGAAGTTTCCCGTAGAGATACTCCCTCTCGTCTGGAGCCAAAAGCTTGGAGTCATTGATTCTCGAAGCATTCCGTTTACACCACTCCGTATCATAAAATTCTTTACGAACTGCTACGGCGGACGCTACAACCGGTCCCGCTAGGGCCCCTCTTCCAGCTTCATCGATGCCTATCAGTCCCGTAAACTCAGATAGACGAGCTCTATCAAACGCTCTTAGGCGTTTCGATTTCATAATGGGAATCGCATCTGGGCTAAATATTCAGGGCCAAACATGCAGATGGGAAACGCTGTGACCAAAGCGCGTTTTCCGAGAATCGTCAATTGCCTCTTTGGAGCTTCGACAGAGCAGCCGGCTACTTTCGCCACTCCTTTTTTTCCGGTGGCGGCTTCAACGGGAGCTCGCTTAGCAATCCCGCCTCATCAACCACTTCATAGGCGGTACGAAAATGCATCTTCACGAATTCGCAAAATCTGTCCGGGCCGAAGCGTTTCAGAATATCCGTTGCTTGCTTTTTCACTTCCTTGCTCGCGCCTTTCTTCAAAGTGTCGCCATAACGTTTGGATAAACCCTGTATGTAGCGCACGTACTCCGCCCTAGCGACAACCGATGCCGCAGCAACTACGGGATCTTCCTCGGCTTTGGTCTGCATCCGAAGATCGAATTTTTCGTCTTTGAAGTAACGGCCAACAAGATCTTGCTTGCTGAATTGGTCGAGCATTCCCCATGGGGCTCGCTTTCGCTTTAAAGCTGCGGTCAAGCTTTTCGCATGCTGCCAGGCTAGCAACAAGTTGAGATTCGCCCGAGGCTTCCCCATCAATTCGTTATACTTACGCATTCCGCAAAAGCAGGTTTCCACGGCAATGCCTTTAGTAGCCCGAATAATCTTATCCAACTTTAGGATACGCGTGTCGCTTATCTTTTTCGAATCGCGAATCCCTTCTTTCACCCACTCATCGATCTGCGGCTTATCGGCAACCACACAGGCAGTAATGACGGGCCCGAAAAGATCGCCCTTGCCACTTTCGTCCATACCAGCGTGAAGCTCGAACCACTCAGGATGGTAAATCTCATCGTATCCATAACGGGCCTCTCCAAGCACTTCTGGCTCGATGGTATTGAGAACGAACTCTTCCATCTCCTTCCCTTGGACCACGAGTTTGCCGCTATTGTAGCCAACCACATTCACCTTGTTTCCTTTAAACGCGAAGCGAGCGTATTCAACATCATAGGGCTCCCAATCTCTCATCATACAGATGCCTTCAAGCTTCTCCATTTGCTCGTCGGAAAGCTTATTGGTGTAGATTGTCTTCTTTTTCGGCTCCTCCGGGAGATCGATTTTCTTTTTGCGTTTAGCCAAAGCGATTCAAACGCTACTGCCCGACTTTGGCTGATCAACTAAATTAAGACCAGTCGCTCCCTCGATTTCCAGATCTCATGGATACCGCCACCATATAAAGTCAGCTAGAGACCTTTCGGGCCCAGCTTATCGACTGGTACGACGCCAATCAGCGGGACCTTCCGTGGAGAAACCAGCCTAGCCTGTATAAGACGGTCGTGTCCGAGTTTATGCTTCAGCAAACTCAGGTGAAAACCGTCCTCCCTTACTTTGAAAAATGGATGACTGACTACCCCGATTTTTCGGCCTTAGCCAAAGCCAGCGAAAACCAGGTGCTTAAGTCGTGGGAAGGCCTGGGCTACTATTCGAGAGCTAGGAATCTCCATAAGCTCGCTAATACGATCGCAGGCCTAAAAACGATTCCGAGGGACGCTAAGAGCTGGCTAGCTTTCCCAGGCATTGGTCCCTACTCGGCTGCGGCCATCTGCAGCATATCCTTTTCCGCGAGAGAAGCCGTGGTTGAGGGTAACGTCGTTCGAATCCTTTCCCGACTGATCGCCGATAAAGAACAATACAAATCGACGGTAGAGGCGGCCAAAGCTTATCGCGAACTTACTCAATCGCTGATAAACCGAGATCGCCCAGGCGACCATAATCAAGCCATGATGGAATTAGGGGCCACCGTTTGCCTGAAGCATAACCCTAAGTGCCTGCTTTGCCCGGTAAATGAGCTATGCCAGGCCCGTTCCCACGGAATTGAATCTGAACTCCCTCGATTCCAGAAGCGAAAATCGGAAAAACAAATAGTCGATCGAGCCTGGATAATGGGCAGTCAAGGGATCCTCGTCCATCGAATTCCCGACTCGGCCAACCGAATGAAAGGGCTCCATGAAATACCTACGTGCCAACAGCTCGGCATCGATGCTGGACAAAGCGCCCCTGTTTTCGAAAGGAAACGCTCTATAACAATATACCGAATCACCGAGCGGTTTTTCAGAATCGACCCTTCGAAAATCGACTGCTCTAAGCTCGGTCCCGACCTGCTATGGGCGCGTCCTAAGGATATCGACGATCTACCCTTCTCCGGACCGCACCGAAAATGGATAGGAGAGCTCATGGAAAGGCCTGAGTGATCAGATTCAACATATTGCATTACAAAGAAAGGCAGGGAGGACCGGTTCGGGCCTTACAGAGTAGAAGAGGCATATTGCCTGTTGGCAGAGATTCGAGACCACAGGCTGAAAGCCTATGCTACCTTTATTAACCACTCGGCTTGCCCTTCTGAAATTCCGACGGACAATAAAAAAGCTCCCTTCGAGAGGAAGGAAGCCCAGATCATTCAGCCTTGAGAATTACGCCTTAAGCCTTAGTTGTCCCACTTATGGCGAAGCATATTGTTGAACTTCGCGATCTTGTTGCGGCGGCGCTTCGAGACCGAAGGCTTTTCAAAATAGCGGTTGCCGCGCACGTCCTTAATGACGCCCTCACGATCGAGCTTTTTTTTCAAGCGGCGCAACGCTCGCTCAACGGGCTCGCCCTTGCGGATTTTTACTTCAATTGCCATAATTTCAGAGAAAGAGGCGTACCAAGACGACAATCCAAGCCCTCGTCAATTCTTTTTAGGGCTTGTTACTGGTTTATTGGAGAATCTCTGGCTTCAAGATCCTTCCCGAACCATCCATCGCCGACGGATACTGGGCATCCACTTCGCCTAAAGCCTTCACCATCGCTCTCATCATTCGCCTCAGATCACCCTTTCGCCTTTCGGCCAAATTATTCGATTCACTCCGATCTTCGGCCAAATTAAATAGCTCGTAGCGACCAGCTCCTTCCTCGTGATAGTGGTAAATCGCCTTCCAGTCGCCCAGACGGTAGCTAGTGAAGTAGCTACTTCGATGCTGATGCGGGAAATGCATGAGAAATTCCGGTCTCCGATTGAGCTTACCACCCACCAAAGCAGGCGACAAATCCATCCCGTCCACCATCTCTTTCGTTTGAATCCCCGTCACTCCAAGGATCGTAGGGAAAATGTCATGCACAGTCCCAACTTGATCGGACAATCGGTTGGCGGGAATCCCAAGCCTCTGCTGCAAGGCGGAAGATTCATTACGCTTGGCCCAAGCAGCGATGAACGGTACTCGCAATCCCCCTTCGTAATGCGTTGCTTTCTTTCCCCGCAACGGCGCGGCACAAGCAATTTCATGGGCATCGCCCAAAGGAGCATCCGAACCATTGTCCCCGAGAAAAAAGACCAATGTGCTCTCCGCCACTCCTAATCGGTCCAGCTCATCCAGTATATCGCCCAATGATTTGTCCATCCCTTCGATCAAGGTCGCGAAGGCCTTGGCATTGGGTTTCAAATCTAAATGTTCGTAGTTAACTGCAAAGCGCCCGTCTGACTGAAACGGGGTGTGAACAGCATAATGGGACATGTAGGCGAAAAATGGCTCCTCATCTTCGACCGCATCTCTAATAGCTTCCTTTATTTCCAAGGTAAGCGCTTCGGAAAGATGAATGTCCTGACCATGATACTTTTGCAGCCCTGGGACCGCTCGCCTATCCCGGCCCTTCTTCGCGAACCCGAAATGATCTTCCCCGTAATAGCTGCCCGGTTGACCGTACGCACAGCCCGCGATATTAACATCGAATCCGAAGTTCTGCGGCAACTCGCCAAACGAACCAACCGGACCGAAATGGGCCTTGCCCGAATGGATCGTGCGGTAACCCTTGTGACGCAGTATCGCTGGCAAGGTGACAACGCCCGGGGCGATCCCTTCCCATTGCCAGTCTTTGGGTCCAAATTCGCCAGCATTATTCCTCTCTGGACTTATGAACTGAGTAACCCGGTGCCGCGCGGATGCCTGTCCTCGGACGATCGATACCCTCGATGGAGAGCAAACACTATTGGCGTAGAATTGGCTAAAACGGACTCCTTGCTTGGCTAGCCGCTCCATGTTCGGCGTCCGATAGAGCTCATTTAGCGGATGCTTCTCCGGCTGGCCGTCGTCATCTGCCATGAATGGCACCGACGTATCCATCATTCCCATATCGTCCACAAGGAAAACAAGAATGTTGGGCCGTTCGGTTCCGAAAGACGTCCAAGCTACCAATATGACCAATAGGAGAAAATTGAATATTTTCATATGAGTTCGCTAAAGTTGCTTTTCAATCAATCTTGACCGCGCCCTCCCTTAGCCGCGATTACCGCTACCTCTTTCAATCCCGAAACGGTAAGATGCTCGAACTGAATCGGCGTCAGAGCTGGACTGGCGAAGTTCGATTCGTCGTCAAAATTCTGTCCTGCGTTGGAGACTGTGGTGGACTCAATTGCCTGCTGCCCCTTATCCTCGATCGTTCCCACCCGCCCCGTTTTGGGCGCATGCTGAATCTGCTCGTCGATTTTTGGAACTACATTGCGACGGAACCACGACAGTCCGACTAGGATCAGGATAAGGAGGATCGCTATGAGTACGAGAGAGCGAAGCTTCATAAGATTCTTTAACGCGGGACTCGTGGTCGAGGCCCATGAGCGTAATGGAAGTGAACCCTATCCAGTTCAGGGCTTCAAACCAATTCTCGAAGCACGATCATACGAGAATAAACCTCCATTCCCTGCTGATCTCACGTCTCTGGAAAATTCTTTAGATCTTTGCTTTGAATCTTCTAGCGGTTCGTTTTCAATCACTGCTTATGTCCGCCACTGGCCCGTTCGTTCATCTCCACAACCACACCCACTACTCGCTGCTCGACGGCTGCGCCAAGCCAGCTCGGGCTGCCGCTCGAGCTAAAGAGCTCGACATGCCGGCCCTGGCGATGACGGACCACGGGAATCTGTTTGGGGCCATCGACTTTTATCGCTCCTGCAAAGCTGCCGATATCAAGCCCCTTATTGGATGCGAGCTCTATTACGTCAACGACCACAAGCAATCGGAAAGACCCAAGCGCGAGCGAAAACGCACGGACGACATTGGCGACATTCCCGAGGACTACGTTCCTTCCCCAGAGGACTTTCCCAAGTATCAGATTCATCACAAGGGGGTCATCGCCAAGAATTTCGAAGGGTACCAAAACCTCTGCAAATTGGTGTCGGATGCCCACGTCAATGGCGTCTACTATCGGCCACGCACGGATATTGAAAAACTGGCCCAGTACTCCAAAGGGCTAATCGGCCTTAGCGGATGCATCAATGGCGTCGCCGCACAGTATCTAATTTATGGAGACAAATCCAACGCTCGCCGAGTGACAGCCGACTTCATAGACATCTTCGGACGAGAAAACTATTTCATCGAACTGCAGGATCACGGGATGCCTGTACAGAAGCGGATCAATCCGGGTCTGATCAAGTTGGCCAAGGAATTCGACCTGAAGATCATCTGCGCTAACGATTCCCATTACGTCTACAAGGAAGACGCCGAACCCCACGACGCCCTTCTCTGCATCCAAACAGGCAAGATAATTTCCGACCCGGACCGGATGAAATACCCGTCAACGGAATTCTATCTCAAGAGCCGGGAGGAGATGCACGAGATCTTCAAGGAAGTTCCCGAGTCGCTCGACAACACCGTCCTCGTCGCGGAAATGTGCGATTTGGAAATCCGTTTCGACGAAAATCACTACCCCGTTTTCGAGTCGCCACCGGAGCTTAAATCCTTCAAAAGAGACCCCGACTCGTTTGACCAAATCCTCAACATCTACGAAGTGGAAAAAACGAAGGTCAATAAGCAGAATGGTTCCGACGAAGTCTGCAAACTGAATCCTGATCAACGGGCCGAGATCAAAGCAAATGGTACTTTGCTCTTAGAGCTTTGCAAGCGTGGGCTGCTAGACCGGTACGGAGTCGACTACGACAACCGCGACGCCTACGTTCCCAAAGAAGGGGAGCAGGAAGACTTCGCCGAGTTTCTGTGTCAACAGCTAGACTACCAGCTAGCCATAATTTCTGGAACAGGTTTTATCGACTATTTCCTAATCGTTTGGGACTTCATCAACTTCGCTCGTGGCAGGAAGATCCCCGTCGGGCCCGGACGCGGATCCGGAGCGGGATGCATCGTCGCCTACGTATTGAAAATAACGGACATCGATCCGCTTCGATTCGGATTGCTATTCGAGCGGATGCTCAACCTGGAACGCGTGTCCCCGCCAGATTTCGATATCGATTTCTGTATGAGACGACGCGAAGAGGTGGTCAATTTCGTCCGTGAGAAGTATGGGGAGGAAAGCGTGGCCAACATTATCACCTACGGAACATTTGGGGCGAAAATGATTATTCGCGACCTCGCTCGCGTCAATGACGTGGCCTTTGCTGACGCGGACCGTATCGCCAAGATGATACCCGACGAGCTAAACATCTCGCTCGATGCCTCAGTGGAAAAGTCGAAAGAGCTCCGCGAGGAGATGAAAAGCAATCCCGTCGCCAAGAAAATCGTCGAGCAAGGGAAGATCATCGAGGGCATGGTGCGCAACACCGGCAAGCACGCTTGCGGCATCATCATCGGCGATCAGCCTATTCACAATCTCGTTCCAGTGACCTTGCAAGAAGGCGACCTCACCACCCAATACGCCAAAGGGCCCGCCGAGGATCTGGGACTCCTAAAGATGGACTTCCTCGGCCTCAAGACGCTGACGGTGATTTCCGATGCCGAGGCCAGCGTTCGACGCCTTCCTGTCACGGAAAAATTCGATATCGAGAAGGTCTCCCTCGACGACCCGAAAACCTACGCTCTGCTTAACCAGGGGAAGACGATTGGCGTATTTCAGCTGGAATCCACGGGCATGCAGTCACTTTGCAAGCAAATCGGCCTGTCCGCCTTCGAGGAAATCATAGCATTGGTCGCTCTCTATCGCCCTGGTCCCATGCAATTCATCCCCCAGTTCATCAAAGGTAAAAAGGACTCCAGCACCATCGAAGTGCCCCACCCGCTTTTGAAACATCTGGTCAGCGAGACCTACGGAGTCATGGTTTATCAAGAGCAGGTTATGGAAGCTGCTCGTATCATCGCTGGCTATACGCTCGGCGAAGCGGACATACTCAGGCGCGCCATGGGCAAGAAAATCGCATCCGTGATGGAAGCCCAAAAGGAGGTCTTCGTTGAGGGTGCCAACAAGGCCCACAGCATGAGCAGAAAAATGGCTCTGGGTATTTTCGGTATTCTAGAAAAATTCGCCGCCTACGGCTTTAACAAGTCTCACTCTGCTGCCTACGCCATGCTCTCCTATCGGACAGCGTATTTAAAGGCCAACTACCCGGTAGAATTCATGGCGGCCATTCTTTCAAGCGAACAAGGCAATGCCGAAAAGGTCGCCCACTTTATCGACGAAGCGGAGGCTATGGGGATCCGCGTGCTCTCCCCGGACACCAACACTTCTCGGCAGTCCTTCACTCCGGTGGTAGACGATCCCGAGGACAAAGCAGCTGGTCGTCCGGGGTCGATTCGATTCGGGATGGGAGCCATTAAAGGGGTTGGCGACTCGGCTGCTCTCAAAATTATCGAGGAGCGGGAAGCCAATGGGCCCTTCGAGAATTTCGATGATTTCCTCGAACGCATGGATTCCAAAGCAGTCAATCGGCGGGTGATCGAATGCCTGGTCAAGACCGGAGCTTTCGACTTTTCGCTGGAGCCTCGCGGCGCTATTTACCATCGACTAGAAGAGGCCATTAACTTCGCTGCCGCTCAGCAACGGGATCGCGAGGCCGGCCAAAATTCATTCTTCGATATGCTCGAGTCAGACAATGGCGACAGCAATGGCAATGGGGCAAACGGGGCGAGCCACGAAATCGATATGAGCAAGCAATTTCCCCAGCACGAAATGCTCACCTACGAGAAAGAGCTTCTCGGCTTTTACGTGTCTGGGCATCCACTCGACGAATACAAGGGACTCGCGGAGGCCCTCACCAACTTCGACGTGGAAAAAGTCGATGATCTAGGCGACCGCATTGAGTTCCAAATTTGCGGGGTCGCTTCCGGTGTAACTAAAAAGCTCTCGCGACGGGATAACCGCGTGTGGGCCCTCTTCAATGTTGGAACTAAACAAGGGAGCGTTACTTTTAATTGCTACGCGGATGCTTTCGAAGAGTACGGACAGAATCTTGCCAATGAGAAACTCGTTATCGTAAAAGGCAATGTGTTCAGGAATGAAGAGGGAGTTCGGCTCAGCGCCACGGAAGTCTATCCGCTTGAGAGCTATTTGCCCGACCAGATCAAGCATATCACTTGGATTCTCGATCACAATGCCGACACAGAACCGTTCTTCTATCAGTATCGAGAAGCCTTAGACCAATCTCGAGGCAGCACAACCAGCGATATCGCTTTCAAAATGGATGACGACACCATTACTACCGCTCCGACAGCCTCCTCCTTGAAATGGCGCGTCAACAGCGACGAATGGAAGGCCCTTAGAGATCAACCCTGCGTAATGGGCTGCCTGATACAAACCGCACCCGTACAGCGTAAGAAATCCCAGCGACGCTGGAGTCGGAGGTAGATCGTACTGTCTTTAGATTTGGGCAGTTGCCATCCATCAATTATCTCTGGTAGCGGGCGATCTCCGAGCGCCCACATTGAGAAGTTAGAAAAGGCATCCTACCTGTATTCATGAGTTAAGGTCACATGCCAGAAGCTTAGGCTACCTTTTGGTTGCACCGAGATCGGCCGCCACCTAAAATGCTTTCAAGGTCTTGGCGCTACTCCTGTCTTGAACGCTAGTTCTCTTTATTATCTAGGGTATCCTTCAACCCTTTGAACAAGCCGCCGACACCTTTTTGAGTCGCTTCCTGGACACTCTTGAGCTGATCGCCCACAACCTTCCCCGAACTGCTAACTGAAGTAACGATTCCCTGGTTGATCGCTTGGAAAACAATCTTCATGGATTCGCCAAAGGTAGTGCCGTCATCATCGGCTCCGATGTCCGTCAATTTGATATCTGGCAAGGGAACCGTCAATGCCTGTCCGCCCAACAGCTTATTAGAAACTTTTAAGTTCCCTCCGGTTATGCGAAGCAAATCGATCTGCACATTTTTCGAAGAGCCGGATTCCTCTTCTATCGGCTCAGCATCGCTTGGGCCCGTAAACTCCTCGATGTTCGCCAGAATCGTCCCAATGTTGCTTTTTCCCAGACCCACGCCCGTTTCCAATATGAACTCGTATCCTTCGATAATGATTTCATTGATTACAATCTTGTCAGACAAAACCGACATGGGTTGCAGCTTCATACTGAACCTCTCGAGCTTGATCGCGTGCGGGGTATTGAATCCCTCCGGATTGCCAAACACCATCCCAGATATCGTTCCGCTACCAGAAAATGCCGACAGATCGACGGATTCTAATGTGATAGGAGTCTGAGTTACCTCCGGTCCAAATGTCTCAATGCCTGCCTTTATCCCAGAACCGATGGCTTTTGAAAATACCAGTAGCAAAACCACCCCCACAATAACGAGGCCGAAAACCATTACCAATAGCTTCTTCATAACTGAGATAAGTCCTCCACCCGCGGGAACTCTATGAAGTTAGCCATTCAATGCGACAAAAATCTAGCAATAAATTTACAAAAGATGCTTACGTGAATCTTGGTTTCACGAGCTTGGATTCGACACCCATCCAAAATGGGTCGCCAAATCCGAAAACGCTATTGACGG
>JAYZHU010000083.1:0-10572 GCA_036166175.1 Verrucomicrobiota bacterium
ACCGTAAAGTTTGAATGTAGGAGCGGCTTTATTCCGCGATGATTTCGATACTATCGCGGCATAAAGCGCCTACACAAAGAGCCCTTGGGTAAGGAAATACAGGTCCACTTTCGGTTTGAACGATGAGGGATTGTCCAGAAGGCTGAGCATAACCGTTATCTTGCTCGATGCGGAACTACATCCTAATTCTCTATCTCCTAGTTGGTTCTCTGCCCTCCTTGGCTGCTGATAAAAAGGCGCCCAATGTACTCTTCATTGTTTGTGACGACCTGAATACTCACATTTCGCCTTGGGGGTACGAACATATCGAAACGCCCACCTTGGAGCGGTTAGCGGCAGAAAGTGTCAGGTTTCGGAGAGCCTTTTGTCAGTACCCGGTTTGCGGACCTTCTAGAGCATCCTTTCTCTCTGGTTTGTATCCAGAATCTACCGGCGTTCTTAACAATACTGCGGATATTCGCGATAAGCGACCGGGAACGATTACCATGCCTCAATTCTTTAAGGAAAACGGCTATTGGACAGCAAGCGTTGGCAAGGTCTTTCACAATGCGAATCACGATCATGGCGACATCGCCTGGAATGAGCAGATTCGCTTTGCGAACGACGAGCTTCCGGTGGTTACGGCTGCTCGGAAAAGATTCGAAGCAGAGCGTGGCTCTGTGGAAAAAGCCGGCAATCGGAAGGCCTGGCGAGAATTGCAAAAGGAAGTTTTGTCTGGATTGGATTCACAAACTCCGCCCGGCTATGGGCGCAGCGGCTTGACCGATGGTCAGCATAAGGACGGAAAGAACGCCCGGCAGGTAGCTCAATGGCTCGAGGACAAGGCCAATGAAGATAAACCGTTCTTTATTGCGTTGGGAATTCATAAGCCGCATGTGGCGTTCCTGGCTCCTGACAAATATTTCGATATGTATCCGGTAGAAGAAATTGTCTACGAGGCTGACGATCCAAATCTCTGGGACACCCTGCCGTCTACCGCAAAATCGAATCGCTACGGAGCCTTCGGCTTCGAACTAGGCAAGGAAAACGATGCCCTTCGCCGCGAATACACGCAGGCCTATCATGCCTGTATCACCTTTCTAGACACGCAATTAGGGCTCGTTTTGGATGCCTTGAAGGACAATGGCCATTGGGAGGATACGATTATCGTTTTCACCTCCGACCACGGGTTTCATCTCGGAGACCACTTTTTATGGGCGAAAGTCTCCTTATTCGACATCGGGGCTAAGGTTCCTTTCATGATCCGGGTCCCGGGACTGTCGAAGGGAGGTGCTAGCTCGGAAGCCATGGTGGAACTGATCGACCTCTTTCCAACCTTGGTGGATCTCGCGGGGCTAGATGCGCCTGATCACCTGCAAGGATATTCATTGCGCCCTCTGCTCACTAATCCCGAAAAATTGGGCGAGCGTGATTACGCTTACAGCGTGGTTTCCCGTGGCAAAGATCTTGGGTTTACGATTCGGAACCGAACGTGGCGCTACGGGAAGTGGCCAGATGGAGAGGAACTGTACGATTTGACCAAAGACCCCCACGAAAAGCGAAACCTCGCGGGCAACCCGGAGCATGCCGGACGTCTGAAAGAGTTTCGTCAGACTCTATCAGCGAAGCAGCGGGCGGCCGCTAGACAGCGGCATTAAGATCTATGATCAAAGAGCAGCTCGGCACTTTAGCCCGAGTACGTGGTCTTGAAGCTGCCCTACGTTGAATAATATCGTGCAGTAGAATTTATCACGTGATCATTTCTACTGCACAATCAAAGAGCTGCGAAAGTCACACTAAATTTTTGCTTAGTTCCCAGTCCCCCTCTGCTCAGCGAGTTCCGGAATTTGGTTCTCGTCCCAGCCAAATCGTTTGAAATAGGCGGTGAGTTGCTGGTAAAGGCGATCCGCTTGCTCAGGGCGATCGCGAGCGAGATTGCGGCTTTCGCCGATATCCTTTTCTAGATCGTATAGGAAAATCTCTCTCGAGTCGGCATCCTTGATCAGTTTGGCCTTTCCTTCTATGATCGTGAGATCATGCCGATTGTTGGGCTTGGTGTATTTGAATACGAGAAAAGGGTCCTTTCGGTTGATCGCTTCCCGTCCACCGCTTTGCCAATGGGCTAACAGCGAACCGCCTTCCACTTTTTGAGGGATCTGGCCATTTCCTCCGATGATATCCAACACAGTGGGTAAAAGATCCGTACCGATGACAGACGCTTCCGAGTGGACATTGGCGGGAATACCTGGACCTCTTACGATGAAGGGTACTCGGATACCGCCTTCGCTGACGTGGTATTTGTGGCTTCGTTGCGGGTATGCTTTATAGTAGCCGCGCTCGTCGACGGGCCTGTAGAAATCGAGTTTATCTTCGTATCCGTTGTCAGCTGTGTAGATGACATAAGTGTTTTCTCGAATTCCTAGCTCATCGATTTTGTCGAGAACCATACCCACGCCCGTATCCAGATTCTCGTTCATGGCAGCCCAAACGGGATCATTCTGATAAGGAGTGGCGTCCCGGGCGTATAGGGTTTTATACTTTTCGATGGTTTCCGGGAGGGCTTGATAGGCCAGATGATCGGCGTAATGGAGAATTTGCAGATAAAATGGATTTCCCTTCTGGACTTGCTCTTCCATGAAAGCGTTGGCCTTGCGGGTGAGGCTGAAGATGAAGCGAGGGTCGTTAGGATCCGTTGAATCTGGATTGTTTCTGTTCTTCCCGCGAGGGGCTTGAGGGTCATGGCCGTCTCCGTATTCGTCGATGTCGAACCCTAGCTCAGCCGGTTCCCAGGCGACATGCCACTTGCCCATATGGGCGCAAGTGTAGTCGGGGTCCGCGGCTTTGATGCGGTGGGCTAGGGCCTCGCTCGGCTGGGCATCGACATCCTTACCGAGATTGTCGGCTCCCCAGATTTTCAGGCTGGATGGACTACGTCCGAATTGAATCGCGTATCGGGTCGGAGAGCAGGTAGGGGCGGGGGCATAGGCTTGCGAGAAACGCATGCCGTCGCGGGCCATTTGCTCGAGGTTCGGAGTGCGGTAGTACTGGCTACCCGAGCCGGGTATATCGGGATGAGCCCGAATAGATAACGAGTTCCAGCCTTGGTCGTCGGCGAGTATGAAAACGAAATTAGGTTTAGGCGCTCCATCAGCGAATAGGCAAAGGAGAATAGGCGCAACGAGGAGGCGGACGGCGGCGAGTAAATACTTGGTGATCATCAGGTAGAATCGGGTAATGGTCTTGGGGGTTGTTAGGAAGCCTTTTTGCTATACCGTCGCTCAACATAGCCTTCATATCTCGGCTGAAGCCATCGATGGGCCCATAGGCAAAACGAGAGGCAGAGTAGCGCTGAGCCCGAGAACCAATATCCAAATTGCGGACTGACAATTCCTTCCGAGTAGGCGAGCCCGGGCTTGGAGAATATGACGAAAGTCATGGTCGCGCAGGAAAGCAGGACGGCGCTAATGAGCATGGAGAATCTCCACGGGATCATATCTACCTTGGGGTCATGAATCTTTTGGTATGGTTCGCTGTGGGGCCTTAAGGTCGACCAGGCAATTATTATAGCCGTTTCCAATAGGAATAGGATTGTGAATACATGCATCCAGTGAATGTGGATTACGATTCCGAAGCTCTCGAGTCCCCAAACGAGGGCATAGTAGGTAGCGATGTGGAAGATAATGACGAACTGGGCCGCTCGGGGAGGAATGCGTAGCGAATTGGCGAAGAGGCCGAGAATCACGAGGCAAGCGATGGGTATGGCGATAAATCCCGCGAACTTGTTGATGAAAATGAAGAGCCCATCTGGAGCGTTTACTAGATTGGGGGCCATGAACAAGGTAATGATAGCGATCGCCAGAGCGAAAACCTTGGAAACGCGAATAAGTCGGATGTCATCCGCTGTCTTGTTGAAGATGGGCTTATAAAGATCTAAGGCGAACATGGTCGCTGCCGAATTCAGAAGCGAGTTGTATGTCGAGAATACGGCTCCTAACAGGACTGCGATGAACAGGCCAAGGAGTGGCTTGGGCAAGGCGGCCTCGATTAGGGCCGGATAGGCCATGTCGCTAGGGTGCAAATCTGGGCCAAACAAATGAAATGCGATCAGGCCAGGGAACATGGCCATGAATGGAATCAGCATTTTGAAGAATCCAGCTAGCAAAAGCCCTTTCTGCCCCTCCTTTAGATTCGCGGCTCCGAGGGCCCTTTGAATTATAAACTGATTGGTGCCCCAATAAAAGACGGCCATAACCATGAGTCCGGTGAACACCGCCGATATTGGTATCGCGTCGAGCTCGTTCCCCGTCCCGATCGCGTTGAGCTTTTCGGTATGGGTGGTTGTGATTTCCTTCAATGCTCCGCCAATGCCAACCCCCAGCTTATCTCCGAGTGTAATGAGACCGAAGATCGGCAACAAGCATCCAACTACAAGAAGCCCAAACCCGTTAAGCGTGTCGGAAATAGCGACCGCTCGCAATCCGCCGCCAATGGCATAAATGGCTCCGATGATGCCGATTGTCCAAGTGACAATCCAGAGTGTCTGAGTTTGCGACCAGCCTGTTGACGCTTGGATATCGAGAGCTTTCATCAGGGCTAGCGATCCGCCGTAGAGCACTGAGGGCGACCAGATAAAGATATACCCGAACATAAGCAGGCAGCTAACGAGGCGACCCGTACCTTCGCCGTAGCGCGACTTCAGGAAAGTGGGCATGGTCGCAAAAGCTCCGCCGAGATACATAGGCAGGAAAAGAACGGCGAGAAGGATAATCCCCCGTACGGCCCAAACTTCCCAAGCGAGGGCCGTCATATTTCCGGCGTAGGTTAGCCCGTTTTGCCCGATTAGCTGCTCCGTGGATATATTGGTGAGCAAGAGCGAACCTCCTATGAACAGCCCGGTTAGTCCGCGCCCGGCTAGAAAGTAGCCACCAGCAGAGGAAATCTTTCCCCTGGTTTTTCGCCAGGAATACCAGGCGACGAAAGCCATGAAGCCGATGCAGGTTGTGGTAGTAAGCATGATGGTCGTTCAGTCTCTTGCCGCTTCATTTTGCGTATTTTCTGTATTCGGTCTTTGGATGCTCGGAAGCGTGTCTCCTTTTCGCCAAGATCCGTCGATCTGCGTGCCAATAGAAACCTCGTTTGGCCCTCTTTGGTTTCGTTGCAATAGGCTATTCAAAACATCGATGGCGGTGGCTCCCATAGTTTTGCGGTGCTGGTAGATTCCACTAACGCCAGACCGGTCATCGGAGATATTGAGACTAACGTAGGCAACGTCTTCGGGAACCTCGATCCCCTCGGCTTCAGCCGCTTCGAAAAAATAGTCGCATCGGCTGATAACCGCCTGGGGACGGTAGCGATGGAGCCAGGTGCGGATCGTGTCGGCTTTTTGCGATTTCCCCAGGTTTAATATTGGGATGGGGTCCAGGCGGCTTTCAGTTTGCGATTGAGCGTAGCTGTGAGCCGCCTCCCATTGATGGCTCGCTCGATCGGCCAGGTCGGATCTTACGACCAGTCCCACTCGCGTATAGCCCCGGCTGCGGAGCTTTTCCCAGCAAAGGAGGTAATCGGAGTACTGGTTTTGCATAATGTGATGGAAGTGCGGATACCGTGCTGGTTTTTCAATCGTCACCACTGAAAAGGCATCCCAGTCTAGTTCGAAGGAATTTTCGTACTCCTCGAACGGGGCGAGAATTATGCTTCGAATGCCTCGGGCTTTCAGAATTTGGCTAAATCTTTTTGGGGACAGTCCATCTTCGCCTGCCCATAAATGCTGCAGGGTATACCCAAGTTGCAAAGCTCGAGCCTTGGCCCCTTCAATGACTTCCTGGGCGCTCTTCAGGCGAGTCCATCCATCGCGCTCCTTCCAGTTTGAGATGAGCCCAATGACGGAAAAGTCGCTGCGCACGCGCAAATTGTTGCGATGGGCTGCTAACGCGGAAAGGGCAGGATCGGGAGCATAGCCCAGTTCAGCGGCGATTTTGCGAACTCGTTCGCAGGTCGACTCTGGTATCGAGGCATGATCCCGCAATGCCATGGAAACCGCCGCCACACTCAACTCCGCTCGTAGGGCGACGTCCTTCAGAGTGGGGCGCCTGTAATTCTGGGGCATGGAGGGATGGTGCTTGTTCCCGCCGGACGATCAATATTTATTTAACTTTTTCAGTGGTAAGGATGCGTGACCTGTTGAGGTAGATTGACATCGCTCCTGCGTCGCTCGTTCGCCGACAAGTCGGCACTAGGATCCGACTTCGTAGGGCAGGAATTTTTGAGACGGATGGAATAAGCGGATGCTATTAGGGCTGACCGTGTTGCACGATTACCTATTTGAAAATTAGAACAGGCTCCTTGCCTGTTTCCGCTTCTATCCACACCGGCTATTTCTGAGGAATGAAATGAGGACAAGACGGGAACACGCCTGCGCTACCATTTTTGGGCACTAGGCCTGGGCCCATGTTGCAGTGGATTTATTGTAGACGTTGTGTTTAATCGCATTGCTAAAGCTCGCCTGGAGGTCGAGCTCCACCTCTCATGTAAATCGAACCAGCTGAGGCCCGACTTCCGGACGGGTTTTGTTTAATGAAGAGGTCGACTATCTTGTATTCGCCCTCTAAAGAGCCAGTGGCGAGAAAGCGATCACGACGACTGCCAGGAAACATGAGAGTCCGAAGAGAAACCGCTTGTACTTCTTCAATTCGTCGAGGCTCATGGAGAGCGAGCCGGTATCGACAGCAACGATTTCGGCATTGGTCTCGTCCTTTTCATTCCTGTAGCCGTAGTTGCTCATTAGATACATATTGGCGGTACAGATGATTGTCACCCAAGGGGAGAGGTTCAGCTTATTCTGCAGGAAGTAGGGAAGATTGCTTTTGAATCCGGACAGCAGCGGAAGATTGAGCAAGCAAAACGAGAAGAATCCCAGGACGACGCCAATAACCAAGGTCCAGTATGCGGCTTTTTCGCTCGATCGCTTGTAGAAGAGCCCGAAAAGAACGGTGACGAATACGCCTGGGGCCAGAAAAGCCCATATTGCCAGCAAGTAGTCGAAGAGGCCTTTGAAATTGCGGATGAAAGGGGCGATTAGCATGCAGGCGACCAAGAGGATGACCATCAGAAGGCGTCCTTCCCTCAATAGGTCTTTTTCGGTGGCTCCCTTTTTGATCTTGGCGAAAAAGTCATAGGTCAAAAGCGATCCGCAGGCGCAGAGCCCCGAATCCACGCTAGACATGATTGCCGCTAGCAAACCTGCCAAGCAGAGGCCCAGAAGCCCGACTGGCATGACTTCGGTCAGAAGGCTGACATAAGCGTTATCACGGGCGATCAGCTCTTGGCCCTGAAAGAGTTGAGCAGCGACGACGCCGGGCGCGGCGATAAAGAAAAGGGCCAAGATTTTCAGAACGCCCGCGAAGAGGGCCCCCATCTTGGCGTGGTAGAGACTGCCCGCGGAAAGAGCCCGCTGGATATAATCATGATCCGTGCAATGCCCGTGAACGCCCAGCACCAGCCCCCCCGTGAGCATGGGCAGCCAGCCATAAGGGTGATCCCAAGGGCGATACAAGGACCACATAGGCTGACCTTCACCATCGAGGCTATTTGCCAGGACCGTCTTGATCCCTCCCAGCTCTCCGATCCCGAAGTACAAGAGTAGAGCCCCCCCGAGCATAAGGACCAGCATTTGCACGAAGTCGCAGTAGATGACCGCTTTGAGCCCGCCAAGTAGAGTGTAAGTTCCTGCGGCGATTCCGATTAGGAAGATAGCGCACCAATAGAGGAGCTCTGCGTTCCGCATCTCGTCCCAACCGAGTAGGTGGGTTAACACGAGAGCGCCAGCGTAAAGGGCAGCCGCGATGTTAGCCAGGATAATCATCATTAGGTTGATGAAGGATACGATCACTCGGCAGCGGCCGCTGTAGCGTTTTTCGAAAAACTCGGGAGAGGTCGCGAGCTTCAATCCCATATAGGTTCGAATGAAAAGGGAGGCCAGGAGGATGAAGCAGAAGGCCCCAACGAGCTGAAAGCCACCAGCGATGATGCCGACTGCAAACGCTAGGCCCGCTTGCCCGACGAATTGCTGGCTCGATATGTTTGTCGCGAAGAGCGACGCCCCGATAAAGGGCCATTTCATGGATCTGCCGGCGAGAAAGAATTCCGTTCCTCCTTTTGCCTGTCTACGGGAAATCCAAAGTCCGAGACTGATGATCCCGATGAAATAGCAAAGGATGACCAAGGAATCGATTACGCTGATTTTCATTGGTATGGAGAGAGTAGGGTTAGCGCATGTTTGGAGTTTGGCGCCGCGATTCTCGGCGGGCCCTTGGCGGTGGTTTTGAGATCAAAGAATCAAGTTTCGATTCGCAAGGATGAATGGTAAGCGAGCTGCTCCGTCAATCGTCAGAGCGGGAGGGGTCGCTTTCCGAATTAACACCTGTTATCCCGGACGGGTCCGGCTCGAATTTCAGTAATGGTTCGAATCGAGGATCGACCGGATGGCTGGGTTCATCCCAGTGGAGCCCAATATCGCGCACCTTCACCCCTACGACCCGCTTAAGCAATTCGAGCGTCAGTTCATTTTGAATTGGCTCGCAGGATGGATCGCCGAAGCGGTTCTTCAGCTCATGAGGATCTTCCGCGATATTGTAGAGTTCGCAACGATCATCGAAGTATACGCTAAGTTTCCAATCCAATTTGCGAACCATGGCCCCTGGACCCAGGCTCGTGGGCAACATGGGGGCTTTGATTTTTAGGCCCTCGATTGGTTCCGTGACCGTGGGCGCGCCGCCTCCAGCTTCGCATAGGATCGTTTCCTTTCCGGTATCGATACCTTGATCCAGGTCGGATACCCATGATCTGCCAACCATTGTCTGGGGGATTTTGGCCCCAAGCGCCTCCAATATCGTGGGAGCCAGATCCACTTCCTCGCATAGCCCGGCAAAAGTTTGCCCTTCCCAACAGCCTTCCGGATGCCGGATGATTACGGGGATTTTGGCAAGGCAGTCGTAAAAGACCGGCAGCTTGTGGGTCATGCGATAATCGCCGAGTAGTTCGCCGTGATCAGAAAAGAAAACCACGAGCGTATTCTTTGATAGCCCGGTTTCCTCGAGGAATTTCAATATCCGCCCGACCGAGTCGTCGACGTAGCGAACTTGTCCCATGTAAGTCGCGATGGCGTTCCGCATATCCTCTCGACTGCAGGTATCCATTTGGGAATGACGCCGCCAAACCTCATTGCGTTGAGGCTGTTGCTCGCGATCGTATTGGCTGAAAGTTTCCGGGATCGCGACCTCCCCGGGGTCGAATAAGCTCTTATAGGGTTCTGGGCAGGCGAAGGCCGGGTGGGGATCCTGGTAGTTGACCCAGGCGAAGAACGGAGTCTCGCTTTCTCTCATGAACTGCATTGTTTCCTCGGTCAGCTTGGCGGTCTGGTTGTATTCATGATCAGCCTCCATCTCGAAGGAACTGAACGCTTTCTCGTAATCGGGATGATTATCGTAGTTGCCCAGACAAACCTCGTGAATAGCGTCCCACACCTCGCTCAGTTTGTCGTAGGTGAAGAGATGGTTTTTCCCGAACATCCCGGTTCGATAGCCGCTTTCCTTTAGAGACGTTACGAGGTTGGGAACATTTGGTTCAATGGTGGACCAGTAGTTGCGGCACCCGTGCTCGCCTACGTATGAACTGGTGGCAAAACTGATCCGGCTGGGTGCGCAAAGGGGCGATTGGCAGTAGCATTTCTCGAAACGAACACCCTCGCGGCTTAGTCGATCGATATGCTTGGTACCGATCTTCGGGTGCCCGTAGCAGCTGAGATAGTCCGATCTCAGCTGATCCGGGGTAATAATAAGCAAATTCATTTCACTCAAAACACACGGGGCCCGGATTGGATATGCCCTCTAACGATTTTCTATGTCAATATACTCGGTAACTGAAACATTTAAGTTAATACTTGTCGTATTACGCTTGAAATCTTCTTTTAACTGTTTCAACCATAATGGTGTTTACTACAATTAGCTAAAGCTTTCAATACCCTTAGTCGCGAGACCGATCGGCCCCACTCCGATTAGCAGCTGAAGTATTATTCACCAAAACCCTCTTTTAAACCTCACCCCATTAGAACTTCAATAGAAGTGCCTACCGGCGTTACCGGATGGGCAAATCGATTGAATCAAAGCGAACTACACTAACATGAAACGACTAGTATCACATACAAAAAACACCATAGCCTTTGGGCTACTATACACGGCCGCATCCGTCGCCTACGGGCAGGGCGATGAGGCCTACACTCTCGATCCTTTCACTGTTCAGGCAACAGAGGGTTACACGGCGACGAATACGATTTCTGGGACGGGTTTGAGCACGCCTCTATCCGACGTACCTATGGGCATAAACGTAATTACGTCGGACTTTTTAGAGGACAGTCATATCGGCGAGTTTACGCACGCCATGGACTACAATGCTTCGATCACTCAAACGGGTCGTAACGACAACGGTAATTCAGTCGCTGCAACGTTTGCTATCCGAGGCTACAGAAATAGCACCATGCTGACAGATGGCGTGTTAGGAGGGATGGTTTTACCGATGCAGATGATAGACCGCATCGAA
>JAYZHU010000084.1:0-5558 GCA_036166175.1 Verrucomicrobiota bacterium
GGGAACAGCCTGGTCTTGAGCAATTTCGAGTGGATCGCCGCAACTCCATTTACCGTGTGACTCGCTACTACCGCCAAATGTGCCATGCGTACCATTTTTGGATGGCACTCTTCGATGATAGACAGTTCGCGTTTGGCTCGATTGTCGCCTGGCCACTTCTCTTCTATCACTTCCATAAAGCGACTGTTGATCTCATAGATTATGTTCAAGTGGCGAGGTAGCACTTTTTCGAAAAGCGGCACGCTCCATCTCTCCAAAGCTTCGGGAAGCAACGTGTGGTTTGTGTAGGCGAATGTACGGGTAACCAAACTCCAAGCGTAACTCCAATCTAGCGATTCTTCGTCGACGAGTATCCGCATGAACTCGACAACCGCGACTGCGGGATGCGTATCGTTTAGCTGAATCGCTGCCTTTTCGGGAAAGTCTTCCCAGTCATCAAACGATGCCCTGAAGCGGCGAATGATATCGTGTAGCGAGCAAGTAACGAAAAAGTATTGCTGAACAAGCCGGAGCTCCCTCCCATTTTCGGTTTTGTCGTTTGGATAAAGCACCTTTGAAATCGTTTCCCCAATAGCTTTCTCCCGAACAGCTTCGACGTAGTCGCCTCGGTTGAACTCATCCAAATCGAAATCTTCTGAGGCTCTTGACGACCACAGTCTAAGGAAATTAACCGTACCCGTGTCGTATCCAGCAATTGGGATGTCGTAGGGGACGCCTTCGATCTCTTTTGTATCCACCCATTCCTCACGAAAGTCTCCATTACGATCGAATACTTGCTCCACCCTTCCGTAAATCTTGATTACCTGCGTGTATTCCGGTCGAACGATTTCCCAAGGCGTTCCGAACTTCTTCCAATTGTCGGGATGTTCGATTTGGTGACCGTTTACGAACTCCTGTTTAAAGAGCCCGAATTCATAATAGATGCCGTAGCCAACGGCAGGCAGGTCCAAGGTGGCTAATGAATCGAGAAAGCAAGCGGCTAAGCGACCCAAGCCACCATTCCCCAAGCCCATATCGACTTCTTCCTCGACGATCTCATCCCAATCCAAACCCAGAGATTCAATGGCTTCCCGAGCTTCATCATAGACACCAACGTTGCGCATGTTGTTGATCAACATGCGTCCCATCAAGTACTCCATCGACAGGTAGTAAACGCGACGAGTCTTCTTAGAGAAGTGTGTCGCCTGAGTCTTGATCATATCCGTGACCAGCCGGTCGCGGACCGCTAAGGACAGGCAATGCCACCAATCGTGTATGGTGGCTTGCGATGGATCATGAGCGAGCGTCAGTTTAAGATGCTCTAGAATCGCCTCCCTCAACGATTGATCGGTGTCGGCCTTGGCCTTCTTGTTCTGACGCTTTGTCGCGGCTTTCTTCTTCAGAGTCGTGGTCATCGTCCAGTGGCTTGCAAGTTGGTTGATTAGCAGTGAGCGGATAGGAATCTAATCGAGATATACAAGCCTTTCCTGAATTCGGCACGAAACCCGTTCCCAGACGGTGGAAATTTTAGAAACCCCGTTAAAAACGGTTAAAATAGTGGTGTTCGCGTCCCTCTTAGGGATCACGATGAAATCGGCGACGTAATTCGCTGGACGAAATCTCGATAAAAGTGGGTCGCCCTTCAGGGTCAGCTAGTGGATTGCTGGTTTCGAAAAGCTGGTCTATTAGTTTTTGCAGCTCCGTTTCCGATAGGTCCTCTCGCTCCATTTGCCATCGAGAAACGGACCGCAAGGCTATCGCCTCAGCATTGGAGGAACGATTCTTGTCGCTGAGGCCTCCCTTTCGCAGCAAGGCGACGATATCTCTTAGATAGGACTCTGCCTCTGCTTCCGAAAGCCAACTGGGAACGCCCTCGATTCTGAAGAAATTCCTGCCGAAAAGTTGGGCAGACATTCCGAAACTCTCTAGCATTTCCGTATTATCGATGAGGACCGCGGCCGAAACGGGATCAAATTCAACCGGGACTGGCAGCAATAGAGATTGAATCGCTACGGACCGATTTGAGAATTCGTTTAGCATCCTCTCGAATATAACTCTTCGCTGAGTGGAAAAAGCATCCAATACCACTATACCATTATCAGTATCAAAAAGGGCATAATCCGATTGCCCCCAACCAATAAATCGCCAGCGTCTTGAGCCTTTCGAGCTTGGTGTTTGAGGCTGTGGCGTTTCTGGACCTTCCTGATTTAACCCTCGCGATGTTGAACTTGCGACGGAATCCCTGTTCTCAATCTGATCACTGGATAGAGCGCTTTTCACTGCGTGCTCGGCAGGGGGTAATTTCGCGTTAACGAGGGGCGCTTTCTCCTTTGCCAACGGTTTGTTTTCCCGCCCCTGGAATTCCGTTTTCCGCTTTCTCAATTCAAGTTCAACGGGGGCTGATGCGATTTTCACCGAGCTACGGAGCGCCTTCAAAATAGAACGGACGGCGAAGCCTCTAACCGACGCCTCCTGCCTAAAGCGGATTTCCCGCTTGGCCGGATGGACATTCACATCGACTTGGGCAGGCGGAATCTCGAGAAAAAGAAATGCCACTGGGTAACGCCCCTTGGGAATGTGGCCATAGTACGATTCTATTAGGGCGTATCCCAGCGTTCTGCTTTCGACGGGCCGGCCATTGACGAACATCAGCATTTCGTGCCTACTGGAGCGCGAGTGTCCAGGAGCCCCTATCAGCCCCCAAATCCTCAGTTCTCCGTCCGACTCATCAACGTCAATCAATCGCCCCTCTGTTCCTTTGCCGAAAATCTCACTCACTCGGTCCTTGAGCCCGGAACATGCAGGTGTCTGGAAAATGGAGCGGCTACCGTCCACTAGTGAAAAAGAGATTTCCGGATGGGCGAGCGCGTAGAGCCTCGTCGTGTGGACAATATGAGCGGATTCCGTCGCTTCAGATTTAAGGAACTTCCGACGGGCTGGAACGGTATTGAAAAGCTGGGAAATCGTAATGCGCGTGCCTGGCGGCATTCCGCATTCGCGGCAATAAGCAAGCTTGCCACCGTTAATGAGGATCTCCGTGCCAGACTCGGAATCGGATTCACGACTCTGCAATGTAAACTTAGATACAGATGCAATAGAGGGAATGGCCTCGCCGCGAAACCCCATCGAGGTTAGAGCATCAAGGTCTTTGGCATTGGAAATCTTGCTGGTAGCATGCCGCTCCAAAGAAAGTAGAACATCGTCCTCGCTCATGCCGCAACCATCGTCCTCAATCCGTATTAGATTGGACCCGCCTTTTTTGAATTCCACCCGGATTGATTTGGCGCCCGCGTCGATACTGTTTTCAACCAGTTCTTTAACGATCGAAGCGGGTCTTTCGACGACCTCCCCAGCCGCTATCTGATTAGCGACCTGATCCGGCAATACCTTGATTCTACCCATCTTGAGATCTTCGTCTCAATCAGCGTATCGCTTTTTCCATCGATTCAACTGTTTGCGGATCTGCTTCGGCCCTGGCATCCCCACTCCCTCTCTACTTTTGAAGGCCCGCTGCAAGTCGAATACTTCTCGCCAGGAACCCTTAAGCTTCGGATGGATGGACTTGGCGTCTTGATCAGGGACAGCGTCAAGAGGAGCCTTCAACTCTTCGGCTTTGGCAACCAAGGCTCCGACTATGTGATGAGCGTCCCGGAAAGCGACTCCCTCACTAACGAGCCAGTCCGCCAAATCGGTTGCTAGAAGAGTAGGATCTGATACCGCATGGGCGCAGCTCGATTTTTTGAATACAGTTCCCGAAATCGTTCCTTCCAATACTTGCAAGCAGACTCCCATTTGATCGAAGGCGTCGAAAACTTGCGCTTTATCCTCTTGCAGATCGCGGTTATAGGTCAGGGGCAGACCTTTCACCATAGTGTACAAGGATTGTAGAGAGCCCACGATTCTGCCCGATTTTCCGCGTAGCAGTTCCAGCGAGTCTGGATTCTTCTTTTGCGGCATAAGGCTAGAGCCCGTGCAGAATGCGTCCGGTAACTCGACGTATCCGAATTCTGAACTATTCCACAGAATAATGTCTTCCGCTATGCGAGATATGTGTAGGGAGCAAACGGCGCAAGCATGGCTGAAGTCGAGAAATAGATCGCGATCAGCGACTGCATCCATGCTGTTGGTTGTGACTCTGGCCCGGCCTCGTTCGTCGACAAAGCCTAGCTCTCTAGCCACGAATTCGCGATCTCTGGGCAAAGTCGTTCCGGCTAAGGCGCCCGATCCGAGCGGGCACCAGTTAGCGTCCTCAGCGACTCTTTCCAATCGATTTATATCCCGGCTGAACATTTCCACGTAAGCGAGCAAGTGGTGAGTCACGGAAACCGGCTGAGCTCGCTGCAAGTGAGTGTATCCAGGAATAGATATATTTTGATTGGATTCGGCTACAAAGAGAATCGCTCTTTGCAATTGATTCAACAAGTCTATGAGCCGTTGGCAGGCCTCCTTCAGGAACAAGCGAGAGTCCGTAGCCACTTGATCGTTTCGGCTCCGAGCGGTGTGTAGTTTTGCCGCCTCCGGAGCGATCTTCGTCAATGCTTGTTCGATGTTCATATGAACATCTTCAAGGGCTGGACTCCATTTGAATTTTCCATGCGCAATTCGAGCTTCCAGCGTATTCAATCCTTTGTGGATGGCCCGCATTTCTCGTTGGCTAATCAAACCTACATGCCGTAGCATAGCGCTGTGAGCTCGACTGACCGCTATATCGTAGGGAGCTAAGCGATAATCGAAGGAGACGGATTCGCTGAACGTCAGCATTAGCTCCGCTGGGCTCTTCCTAAATCGCCCTCCCCAAGTAGCCTGAGATTTGTTAGCCATGTCGCTTGATGCTTTGAATGGGCTTGGGCAAGGCAATACAAATAACTGGAAGGATCTCTATCGCTAGCTGAGGAGCAATGCTGTCCGCTCAAGCTGTTGTCCAGCGTAGGAGCGGGTTTTTCCCGCGATACTTCGTTGTTGTTCCTGTGGAAATCGTGGCGTAAAGCTGCTATCCGCCAGCGGAGACACTGTTAGTTGAGGGCCCTGGACCTAAAGTATTCTTTATCGACCAGAGCCGAAGGCGAAGGTAACGCTTTCAATTCCAGCCTGGGAACAGGCATCGATAATCTTTACTACCATCTCGTGTGGCGTTTTGTCGTTCGGAGCTATCGTGATTCGTGCTTCTACCAAATTCGCTTCACTGGCCTGCCGGAATCGATGCAGCATGGTTTCCAAATCCTGGTAGCGAAGAGCGGTTGGGTTATCGTATGGATAATCGTTCACAATTGCCTGACCGTCTTCTCTGACCTGGACAATTTGCTCGTCAGGCATTTCCACGGGTTCGACCTGCTTGATCGTTCCCGGCAGGTTGAAGCTGATGTCCGTCTCTTGTTTTTCGATCGTGGCTCTGACCGAAAAATAGAAAAGGAGCAGAAAAACGACGTCGATCAATGGCGAAAACGGCAGCTCGGCTACGAGTCCTCGCTTCGATCGTTTCGCTTCAGCTGATTGGTGGCGCCGACTCATTCTGCTTGAAAGGCCCCGTTGATATTATCGCTGATCCCCACTTCGCTCGCGGCGGCCATCACAGATTTGAT
>JAYZHU010000085.1:0-6207 GCA_036166175.1 Verrucomicrobiota bacterium
TGGACGTCGATTGCTCGCCAATTTTGGGAGAAAGCTGAAGTAGCCGAAAAGATCGACCTGCGTATCGCTCCGGCTCTTGAAACTCTAGCCTCGCTTGAAGCGGGTGGGCAGGGAGGGGCCTTCGACTTCGCGTTTATCGATACGGATAAGGGAAACTCCGATTCCTACTACGAAACTTGTCTTCGTTTGCTTCGTTCAGGCGGATTGATTGTCGTGGATAATGCTCTTCGGGGAGGCCAGGTTATGGATCCTTCCTTTCAGGACGTGGATACGATTGCCATCCGCAATCTTAATGAGAAGATCAGGGACGATGAGTGGGTGGATGCCAGCTTGCTATCGGTTGGCGAAGGCGTTTACCTGGCTTGAAAGCGTTGAAGCGCCTTGGCAGAAAGATTAAATCAATGAAAATTGTTAGATATCGAGATTCGTCAGGAAACGTTCACTACGGGGAGGAACGAGACGAAGGAACGTTCCGAATTGAGGGCGATATTTTTGGAGAATATCGCTCGACCGATGAGGTCGCTGATCTGGCCAAATTGTTGGCTCCCGTGGATCCGGAAATCATCCTTTGCATCGGTTTGAATTACCGATTCCATGCGGAGGAAAGCGGCTCTCCTGTGCCGAAATACCCTGTTCTGTTTATTAAAGGGCGCAATGCTTTGCAAAACCCCGGTGATCCGATCGAGCTACCTCGGAAGCTGAAGAGCGAGGAGGTAGACTACGAATGCGAGTTAGCAGTTGTAGTTGGCAAAGAGTGTAAAAACGCAACCGTTGAGAACGCATTGGATTACGTTCTTGGCTATACCTGCGGCAACGACGTTAGCGCTCGAGATTGGCAGCGGGAAAAGGGCGGGGGGCAGTATTGTAAAGGGAAGGGTTTCGATACCTTCGCTCCAATGGGACCTCGCTTAATTACCGCGGACGAACTTGACGATCCCAATGCCTTGTCGATCCAGACCCGGGTTAATGGGAAAACGGTTCAGGATTGGAAGACCAATGATATGATATTCAATGTCAAAGAGATCATCGCTTTCTTGAGCGGAAGCGCGACCTTGCTTCCGGGGACCGTGATCTTGACTGGGACGCCTCATGGCGTGGGAATGGCCCGCAATCCGCCTTTGTGGTTGAAACCTGGGGACACTGTTGAAGTTGAAATCGAAAAGATAGGAACGCTCGTTAATCCAGTTGTTGAGGAGAGCTAGGCTTTGGAGATAGGCAGCATGTCGGAATTAAGAAAGACACCCCTTCACGAATTCAATGTAGCCAACGGAGCTCGTATGGTGGACTTCGCAGGTTGGAGTATGCCCGTGCAGTACCAAAGTATCATCGACGAGCATAAGGCGACCCGATTTTCCGCTGGCTTATTCGATGTTAGTCACATGGGCGAAGCTTCGATCGAGGGGCCGGAGGCAGTAGCCTTTCTCGATTCCGTTTTGACTAACGACGTTTCCAGCATGGCGATTGGACAGGCTATGTACTCGCTCATGTGCTACGAGTATGGTGGAGTCGTGGACGATTTGCTGGTGTATCGAATCGCCGAAGAGGAGTTCCTGCTTTGTCTCAACGCTTCCAATACAGAGAAAGATGTCGCTTGGCTGAACCGGAACAAGGGCTCTCTCGATGTCGATATCAGCGATGTATCCGATTCCTTTTCTTTGTTGGCATTGCAGGGGCCGGAGAGCATGGAGATTCTCAAGAATTTGACCACTATGAATCTCGAGGATCTGGGCTATTACAGATTCCAGGGATCGGATGTGGCAGGAGTTTCCTGTTTGGTATGCCGAACGGGTTATACGGGAGAGCTAGGAGTGGAGTTGTTCGTGGCGCCCAACGACGCGGAATCTCTTGCCAGATCCATCTTAGCGGCTGGCGAACCTTATGGTGTGAAACTAGCCGGATTGGGAGCTCGGGACAGTTTGAGGCTGGAAGCGGGGTATGCATTGTACGGGCATGAAATCAGCGAAACTATATCACCGCTGCAGGCTAAATTGATGTGGACGGTGAAGCTGAAAAAGGAGGCCAATTTTATCGGAAAGACAGCGATTCGAGAGGAAAAGGCGGCCGGACCGAAGCGGCGAATTGTCTTTTTCAAGACCGGTGGCCGTCGCATCGTTCGGGCGGGAACTCCGGTACTGGCTAGCAATCGAGAAGCGGGGACTGTGGTTTCGGGAGTGTTTTCTCCGATTCTGAATGAGGCTATAGGTTCTGCACTTGTAGAATCCATTCATGAAGACGCTCAGCTTTCCGTAGATATGCGTGGAAGCGATCTATTCTTAATCCCAACTAAACCGCCTTTTGTTGAATTGAATCCTTGAGTATCGGCTTAGTTTCTAGACCAATAGCTGCGAAAGAATCCTTACCGCATGAACCTCCCCGACGATCTAAAATATACGGAAGACCATGAGTGGCTTAAGCTGCTCGGAAACGATGAAGCTTTGGTAGGCATTACGGATTTCGCTCAGCAGAGCCTTGGCGACATCACCTATGTTGAGATTCCTAGCGATGGTGATTCCTTTGAAGCGGGAGCTTCGTTCGGAGTCGTCGAGTCGGTCAAAGCAGCATCGGATCTATATATGCCAGTCGATGCCGAGATCGTTGAGGGCAATCAGGCTTTAGAAGATGCTCCAGAAGTGGTCAATCAGTCGCCCTTTGACGAGGGTTGGATTGCCAAGATTAAGCTTACCGATCCATCCCAGCTAGAGACTTTGATGGATGCCGCGTCCTACGCGGAAATCGCTAAGGATTAGAGAGCCCAAGTTCGATGGCGGTCGCCAGGCAGTTTCAGGGCGATTAGCGGAGTCGAACCAAGATGACCGCTATTAGTGAGTCTCGTTGTTTGTCCGGAGGTTACCATTTAATTGATATTCTAAGGATGCTGCGGAGTGGAACGATGGCCCTCTGTTTGCGGCGTTGGTGGCTAATTTCCCGAATTCCAGAGTTGCTTGGCTCTAAAAGTCCAAGAATCTATTTGTAACCGAAACTTCTAGGCAATCGTTGCTTTTTTGAAAGCAATCGATGATTCGTTTCAAATTACAATCTCCCTTCTTAATTCTATAAAGGCCAAGAAAGAACCTATGCACGCTGATCATTCGATCTCAATTGACTCTAGTAAAAGAAAGACAGCCCGGTTTCGCTCAGGAACCCTAGCCCCGATTGCGGTGGCTGTCTTCTTTTCCGGTTGTATGTCCGCTCCCAAAAACAAGTCGGACAAGCTGGAAGTCGAAGTCCCATCGGCCTTCCGGTCCACCGAAGTTCGGGGGGATTTCCAGCCCGGGAATTGGATGAGCGATTTCAATGATCCCATGCTGGTGGCTATTATCGAAGAGGCCCTAGCCTATAATCAGAATCTCAAGGCCGCCGAAGCCCGATTAAGAGCCTCGATCGCAGGATCTCGTTTCGCCAGTTCAAATGTTCTTCCGAGACTGAAGGGCAATAGTACCAGGAATGAGAGTAAACGCTACGTGGAGCGTGGGGTGGATTCTGAGGGCAGACCAATCGTGGGTAGCCCAGTCTCAGAGAACTACGTCTCGAACCTCCGTTTCAATTGGGAAATCGATATCTGGGGGAAAGTCCGGAACGGTTACAAAGGCGATTTAGCTGATATACAATCAGCAAAAGCAACCTATGACGCTACGCGCCTATCAATAGCGGGTCGCGTTGCCCAATCCTGGTATAACGCTGTAGAGGCTCAATTGCAGTATGACTTGGCCGTTCGCACCCAGGAAGCCTTAGAGGCGGGAGCGCTGATTGTGGAAGAGAATTTCAAGCGCGGGATCGCTCGAGCTTTGGACGTGCGACTAGTGCGTGCAAACGTGGCTTCCAATCAAAGCACATTGGAGACCAGGTTAAGGCAGAAGAACTCATCGGCTAGACTCTTGGAAACCCTGTTGGGCCGATATCCAGCCAATGAGTTGATGGCTATAGGTCATTTGATTACCAAAGAGGAAGTCCAGGCCTACAATGATCGAGTCGACGAGGAAATCGCTGATTTAAGGACCGAATTGGCCGCCCGCGAGTCAGAGGCGATTGACAAATTGCGCAAAGCCCAGCTCTCCAAGGTTCCCAAGGATATTCGGGCGGACATGGCAGAAGCGATCGAGACGCCGGAAAGCAGTCGCAACGAAGTACACAGATATCTGCTCATTAAGTACGAGGAGATTGCCGGCGTTGATCTGCAGCGGGCGGAAAAAGGTGACAAGAAGTTGCGCAATTATCGTGAAGACATGCATCGCCGCATTAGCTTGAAGGTGGCGCAGAAGAAACCCATCCCCAACGGGGATATGGCAATCAAGTTGCCCGACATTAGTGGCGGAATACCGGCGGGAGTGCCTTCGGAGCTCTTGCTTCGCCGGCCTGATATTATTGCCGCCGAACGAACACTGGCAGCTAATGAGCAACGGAAGTTCGAGACTAGCAAAGCCCGCATTCCTAGCCTGAATATTTCCCTCTCTCGAGGCACGAATGTGAACGACGTAGAAGACGTTCTGGATCTTGTCGATAAACGGGTTTGGTCGAGGGGCGTCACCGGCTCGATGCCCTGGTTTCAAGGAGGGCGCTTGAAGAATAGTTTTAGGCGAGCCAAGGCTAATTACGACCGCGCAATCTATGATTACGGGAGCGCGGTGTTGACAGCTTTTAGGGAAGTGGAAAATGCTCTCAGCAACCAAAGCTCGTACGAGCGTGACTACGCGTCGCAAAAGATCGCGGCTGAAGAGTCCGCGGCTGCAGAGGAACTCGCTTGGGAAGAGTATGGGAGAGGTCTGACCACAATAACGACTGCTCTCGACGCTGTACGTCGGAACATCACTGCTCAACGCTCATTTATACAAGTATCCAATCAGCGTGTACAATCGCGCATCGATCTTTATTTGGCCCTTGGTGGCGGTTTCGATGTCGATACCGATACCGATTCGAATTCTTAATACCAGCTGATTCAATTTTCGCTTTCAAAACATGAAACGTCTTCTGCAAATTCTTCTCCCGCTCTCTTTTCTATCGATTGGCGTGGGAGCTTACTTTTGGTTGGTCCACACTGCCCCGGAACCGCGACAGCGTCCCAATTTCGTCAATACGCCGGAAGTCGTTGCCCGGAATTTGCAAAAAACGGCCTATGATGTGGTTCTGGAGTCGCAAGGCACCGTTCAGGCCAGGACTACGAGTACGCTGATTCCGGAAATCCGCGGGCGGATCATTAACGTCGCCTCCAACTTTCGCGAAGGGGCTTTTTTCGAAGAAGGGGACGTGCTATTGGAAATCGACGATAGCGATTACCAGACGGAACTGGTTGTCGCCGAAGCGGCATTGGCCCAGGCGCAGTTGCGCGAATTCGAAGAAGTCGCCCGCTACGATCAGGCCAAAACCGATTGGGAGCGCTTAAACCCCGGACAAGAAGCGAATCCATTGACGATGCGCGAACCGCAGCTGAAGCAGGCGCGAGCCAATACCGCTTCCGCCCAAGCCCGAGTGCGTGCGGCATCACGAAATTTGGAGCGCACGAAAATCAGGGCTCCCTACGCTGGACGCATCCTGTCCAAGAATGTAGATATGGGGCAATACATATCGCCGGGCAACCAGTTGGCTCGGGTCTATGCAGTCGATATTGCTGAGGTACGGCTTCCTTTGACGGCCACCCAGTTTTCCTTTCTCAATCTGCCTTCAGTTTACCGCGGTGAGAATCCGTCATTCCGCGAGGGCCCGATCGTCACGCTTGAATCGAAAGTGGGCGGTGAAACATATGAATGGCGAGGTCGAATCGTACGGGCGGAAGGTTCGGTCGATGTTCGCAGTCGCCAGCTCTATGTCGTAGCCCAGATTCGCAACCCCTACGGTCGTACCGAAGACGGGCGTCCGCCACTCAAGGTTGGCTCCTTCGTGCAAGCGAAGATCGAGGGCAAGACTTTAGATGATGTATTTGTCATTCCACGCGTTCTCCTCCGCGAGAATGCCTTTGTACTGTTGATCGATAGCGAGAACTATCTGACCCGCCGTAAAGTGGGTCTAGCTTGGGAAACAGACGCCGTGATCGTTGTTAACAAAGGATTGGAAGTGGGAGATCGACTTTGCTTGACGGAAGTGCCTTACGCTTTAGAGGGTTGGCCGGTCAGTGCTAAGGACGAAACAGGTGTCGAGCTTGTTGCGGCAGCGCCTGCTGAAGATGCCCCGACTCGGGCTCGTCCTCCACGTCCGCCAGCTGGTGGAGGCTCAGGA
>JAYZHU010000086.1:0-7085 GCA_036166175.1 Verrucomicrobiota bacterium
TATGGCCTAGGCGGGTAATTGCCGAGTGATTGCGATTGCTTCGCGCGATCTATCCAAGGCCCGAAATTGGGTGAATCGATTGAGTCTGCCTCTTGCTCACGGATCCTGCGAGGAACTGCTCGCCGATTCGCAAATTGATGCCATATACAATCCGCTACCGAATCACTTGCATGTCGATTGGTCCATTAAAGCACTTGAGGCTGGTAAGCACGTTCTCTGTGAGAAACCACTGGGTTTGGATACGGAAGACGCTCAGCGGCTGGTTGATGCGGCTAAAAACTACCCTGAGCAAAAATTGATGGAAGCCTTCATGTACCGCTTCCATCCCCATTGGATTGAAGCGAAACGTCTAGTGGACGAAGGGAAAATCGGAAAGCTGCGATCGATTCACTCGGTTTTCTCTCACTACAATGACGACCCGAGTAACATTCGTAATCAGGCAGACATTGGCGGTGGCGGCTGCTAGATATTGGATGCTATAGTATTTTGCTTTCCCGTTTCCTTTTTGGCGGAAAGCCTCGCAAGGTTGTCGGCTAAGTGAAGAGAGATTCAATCTTGAAAGCAGGCCGGCTTACTTCCGGGTTGCTCGATTTTGGTTCGGGAACGAGTAGTTTCACCTGTTCCACTCAACTTTAGCTATACCAGCGTGTTCAAATATTTGGTACAGATGGTAGAATAGAGATCAAAATTCCGTTCAACGCGTCCCCAGACCAGGAGACCCGCTTGTGGATAGACCGCGACGGAGAGATAGAGGATTTCGTTTTTCCGATCTGCGATCAATACGCATTGCAAGGAGAGGCATTTTCGCGAGCTATTCTCGAAAACATTCCGGTGCCAACGCCCTTGTCCGACGCTATCGAAAATATGACTGTTATCGACGCGGTATTTCGAAGCACGGAATCCTCCGCATGGGTGGAACTAATAAGTTAACGCTAGATGTACCGCCTAATTTGGGCGAAAGAAGTGCACTGGATATTTAATGAGGGTTTTCCAAGCTCCCCGTCTTTCCTAGAGGGCGGCCTTTGCCCGCTCGTCGCGAGCGAGTTTTTCAATGAATGTTTTAGTGATGAAAGGCGTACCAATCCCTGGTTTGCTAGATGGACTGGCATAGGGCCCCTGACTCGGCAGAATTTCTGGCTGATAGTCAGACAGCCAATGGTGGATAAAGTGGCGCTCGACCGAATCCAGGTTAGAAATTGAGCTCGCGAAATGCAGACTCGCCGAGTACAGGTTAACACCGCTCGCGGCATGGATCGTGCAATTGAGACCTTCACTTTCGGCGAGGGCGGCGATTTTGATCGCTTCGCTTATCCCACCGCAGGTAGAGAGGTCGAAATGGACAAAGGTGGCTCCATTGTGGGATAGAAGATGCTCGAACTGATGAATATTAGAGAGAGATTCATTGGCGCAAACTGGAATGCCGCTTTGCGTATTCAAGATCCCATGCCCTTTCATGTCGTCTAGAGCTACGGGCGACTCGAACCAGTAGATGTCGAAGGGCTTGATTTTCTCCGCGACTTCCAATGCTGCCTCCACCGTGTAGGCGTGGACAGCGTCTACCATCAGTCGGGCATCAGAACCGATAGCTTCTCTAACCGTGGCTACACGCTCGACGTCATCGGCAATAGGCATGCCGCCGATTTTGATTTTCACGGCATCGAAGCCCTTATCGGTATAGCTACTCGTTTCCGCTGCAAGTTCCGGAAGCCCTTTGTTTTTTCCATATAGCCCCCCGCTGGCGTAGGTGTAGACGGATTTAGCATGGGCGCCTAATAGCTGGCATAATGGCGATCCTGACAGTTTCCCCTTCAAGTCCCAAAGAGCGATATCCAAACCGCTGATGGCGTTCATCAGAAGATTGGCGACACCGCCGAGGGGAGACAACGTGTATACCCTGTTGCGGATAGTGTTGATGTCAGCAGAATCTTCGCCTAAAACGAGCGGTGCGATATCGTTATTTATAATGAATGCGATCGAATCCGCCGATCCATATGCAGGCCAGACTTCCCCAACGCCGCATTCGCCAGATTCGGTTTCCACGAATACGTAGACGGTGTCCTTGGCGGCGAAAGTCGTCATAGGATTCCAAAGGTCACCTCCGATGAAAAACGGGACTTTGATAGCGAAGCAGTTTTTAATCAGCATGTTGAGCGACACTGGGAGAGGGTTCAATTTATCCTTCGACTCGCGTCTAATGTCGAATGATTTATCAGCAGCCTAGCTATGCGGTTGCTCACATATACGAACGGATGGCAGGTTCATTCGGATACCAAGCAGGCTTCTTAGTTCAGCAGGCATTTCAAAATCGACCGTAGAGCGATTCAACATAGCCTGTAAGTTCCGTGTAGGATTTGCCAATCTCTAGACCGTCTTCATCGTATACGATTCCAGCCCCCTCGTAGTAGGTAAACCCGCTAATGGGTCCGTTAATCTCTTGATCCTTGGGTGAGGAACGAATAACGAGTAGCTGAGTTTGACCTTCTCGGTCGATCCAGGAGATTGAATACCCGATCGGGTAGCGCGCTCCGCTTCGTGGAGACGTCCAGAAGTCAATAGGACTCCATTTGAACTGATCACTCGAGTAGCGAGTTGTATTTCCTTCGGGATCAATGAGGTACATTTGCGAGTAGGCATCTAAACCTCCGTTTTCCCGTCTCATAACATAGGCCATGATCTCGGATCCATCGTCGAGTATAAGACTGGACCAATTCCAGCCGACCTGACCCTCTGAAAGCTGACTAGAGCTTATCTCGTGATCCATCCAAGCAACCCCGTTTACGGGCGAGACGCTTTGGTCCACTATCAGCTTCCCTTTCACCTCCAATCGACTGAAGGTGATGTAGTAGCTTTTCGCATCCGGGTTTTCCCCTTTCCGGGAGATTCCATTTTCGCCGAAAAGAACTTTGGGCTTGCTGGGCCTGAGCGAAAGCTCAAAGCGACGCCGGCCGTTGATTGAGAAGCTAGCCTGCATTTCTTCGGTCCTATCATCTACCATTTCAATCTTCCAGTTGCCATTGAATACCGATAGACTATCGACGTGGGCGTCCGCATTCCATCCGTCTCGGTTGAATCGCTCTTCATGAAAGTGCTCGCCACTGGATTTGTTCAACACTGCAGCATGGGCCATGTAGATTTGCCGCGGCTGAGAGGCGTCCGGTTCTTGGTTGTATGGGACGGTAGCGGATCGGAAAAAAGTCAGTTGAAAACCGAATCGATCCGAAGGTTCGGGCCCTGACAGGTGACCAGTCAAGTACCACCATTCCGACTTGAATTCGGGATGGCTCCCGTGGTCTTCGGGGAATTCAAGAGCCTTCGCCTCCGAAGGCAAAGCAAACCCTTCGTCAGAAAGAGGATAGTCCCGACTGAGTGAATACGTAAGAATAAACAAGCTTAGAACGAAAGCTTGGTGGTAGGAGAACCTGTAATGCTTGTTACAACCTAAGCTCATCATTTATTCCTCCTGTTGAACGGGCAATCCGCTGCTCCACCAGCCGATTCGCCAGGAAACCAAAACACCGGACAGGAGCGTCGCTAGTCCCAGAACGAAAAGGGAGTCCCAGGGGATAGAGAGTGCAAGCGTCCAGCCGAAAGCCTGTCTATTTACCACGAAAATGAGGATCCACCCCTGAACGAGCCCTAAACCAATTCCGAGGGCGACTCCGAGAGAAGATAGAGTGAACGCCTCTGCGATCCAAGCTGAGGCGATAGACATTCTCGACATGCCCAAGCGCAACAAAGCTGAAATCTCAACCTGTCTCTCCAAAGACAGGCTGAAAAGCATGGCTCCAAGGCCGACGACGGATATAAATAGGCCGACCCCCTCCAGGGCGTAGGTGATGGCGAATGTTTGGTGAAAGATTGCCTTCGCCTGCGTCTTGAGAACACGATTTGGGGAAATATCCAAAGCGGGGTGTTTCCGCTCCATTTCCGAAATAAACGCTTCCAGCCGAACGTCCGGTGTCAGATGAAGGGCAATACCATGGACGTCGTCTCTACCTGTCCAAGCCTTGAGCGCTGCTTGGTCTACGCCTAGGCTTCCGCGCTCGTTTCCAAAATCGGACTGGATTCCAATGACCTGAAGGCTCTTCTCTCCTGAGGTCGTGGCGATCCGGACATTGTCCCCGATGCCGACGCCAAATCGTTTTTGGAAGCTCTCGGTAATGATGGCGGCTTCGCCTGCTTTTAATGATGCCAAATTATTGGGAGGCTTTCCGACCCAAGACAAGTGCGGTCTGCGAATCAGGTAGTCTGTGTCATATCCGTTTAAAAATGTATCCGCATTGTTGATATTTATAGAGTAGCGAGAAATGGTAGCGGCGTCTTCGACGTGGGGATGGGATACGATGGTTTGGGCCACTTCAAAAGGTATGCCGTTTTTCGAATCGGCAGACAGGGACTGTTTAGACCTAATGTAGACGTCGGCATGAATAACTTGGTCAAGCCAACTTGTAACGGTTCTCTCGAAGCTCCCTATCAGGACTACCATCGCGGCGGTCATGCCGACCGCTACAATCACGCTTCCCAGGGCTAGGCGATGTCGGGCAACCGGTTTTCGAAATCGACTGAGGCCGATTAGAAAACTGGTGTAGCGCTTGGCGAGGGAGGCGAAGACTCGGGGTAGGGATTCCATGCCGTAACAGCCGATCGAAATAACGCAGGCGTTGGCTGCTAATGCGCTGAGGTACCCGCCAATGGGAATCCCATGGCCATTGGGGGCGGGAAGGGGAGGAAGAAAATAGGAGCCAGCGCTGAGAAGGCCGGTAGCGACGGCGATCTTGGCGAAGATCGAGCGGCGGGTTTGACCTAAAAGGATGTTGGTCTTCAGCATTTGAGCGGGTGGCGTCAAAGCAGCCGCTCTGGCGGGAAACCACCCGGCTAAGACGCTAGCGAAAATAGCCGCAATCCAGGCCAGCAAGATTTCTCCGTAGGCGTAGTCCAAGGTGTTGTCAGTAGTGAAGTAGTAGAGAGCGCTCACCGTTTCGTTTACCATTCCCGAGAAAAATCGGGATGTCAGAGAAGCTAGCCCAATTCCGATAACCCCTCCAAGGGTGCCGATCATTGCCGCTTCCCACAACCACAGTAGACGTATTTGCTTGGCCGTGACGCCTAGGGAACGAAGTGAAGCGATTTCAGCTCTTCTTTGCGAGACGGAGCTATCCAAAGCTTGAAAAACTAGAAGAAAAGCTATGACGAGCGATAGGGCGGATAGGGCTCGGAGATTGGATCGCAATGCAAGAGTCATCGCCGATCCGGTCTTCATGCGCTCAGCATTCGATTCAATCACCCAGTATCCTGGATTTGCGTGTTCCAGAAGAGCGGATACTTTTGTAAGGTAAGATTTTGTTTGGAATTCGCGAGGCAGGATTATCTCGATACGGTCGATCTGCTTTTCTCGATGAGCAAGACGAGCCAGGGCATGCAAATCCATTACCAGCACTGGCAGATCTCTGTTGGCGTCAGAGGTTTGCACAGGAATCTCGCCTGAATATTGAAGGTCTAGTTGCTCGGCCCCAAGGTTAACGAGAATATTGTCCCCAATTTGCCACTGGTGTATAGAAGCGACGGAACTAGAAGCGAATATGCTGTTTCCTTGGGCAAGGTATTCGAATACGTTCATGTTTTCCAGGGCGGATCCTTGGAGCTTCGGGCCAGTTCGGGAGGTTCGGTACAAATGGCTCGCCGCTGCCAGAAGGTCCACACCGACGAGCTTATAGATATCTCGAGATTGTGCCCGCTCAATGCTGGCCATTACCTCCAGAGTAGGAAATAGCGACGCCTCGGTATCCATCAAAGCCTTTCGAACAGACCGAGCATCCTCTATATCAAGCGCTCCAATTGTCGACCTCACCGAATATTGGCTTTGTCCGGCGACAATCTCCGTAAAGGAGCCAAAGGAACTGACGGCAGCCCGGTTGGTTAAGCCTATGGAAAGAAATACGGATACGCCTAGGGCGACCACGAAGAGCAATGCCAAGGTCTTAAGTCTGTGTCGTGCCCAGCGTCGGATTATAATCCGAATGGCTAGACTGCGAAAAAGCTCTGCTCCTACTGAAAGAGTCATGCTAATCGGCTGGTTCCAGCGTCCCGTCGCTTAGCCTGTATCGAACCGAACAATACGATGCAGCTGTATCGCTATGGGTGACCATCAACATTCCAGCGCCGATGTCGGAACAGAGCTGAGTCAAAATCTCTAGAGCTTCCGTTCCGCTCTTGCTATCCAGATTCCCGGTAGGCTCGTCGGCGAAAATCACGCTGGGACGGTGGGCGATAGCCCGAGCAATGGCGACCCGTTGCATTTCACCGCCACTTAGCTCAGAGGGAAAGGCACCCTTGCGGTGGCTAATTCCAAGTTGATTCACCAACTCGACTACGCGTTCTTGCCTATCGCAAGCGGGGACATGTTTCAGAAGGAGGGACAACTCGATGTTTTCAAAAACCGTTAGGGTAGGAAGCAGGTGGAAGAATTGGAAAACTGTGCCGATCTGATCGCTCCGCAAGCGGGCTAGTTCCGACTCGGTCAAAGAGGAGATCGACTGTCCAGCGACCACGATTTCCCCTGAATCGATGGGTTCGATGCCTTCGAGGCAGTTCAAGAGCGTCGATTTTCCCGCTCCGGAAGGTCCCAGAAGGGCGACTAGTTGTCCCCGCTCTACTTTCAAGGCCGCGTTTTCGAACAATACACGATCCCCGAAGGTCTTCGTTAAACCTTTAGCATGAATTGGGGGAGGTTTGACTTGGTCAGGCACAAGGAAAGGTTTCGCTGCTCGGTTATTATTGCGACGAGATCTTGATTGTTCTGCTATTCCTTTGAAGTCAGACTAACATCTTCGAGCAACATCGAGTTTCCGGTATCGCTTGGATGAATCGAAAGTGAATCGATAAATGGTCACATCCCGCGATTTTCGTCCGATAGTTTTGCCAGAAGCCTGGAATGGCAGGAGTCGATTTCCTAACCGCTCTTTATAGGGCCAAGATAGGTTTGAGTTAGTGGTACAATCCTAACTCTAAGTAACTCTTGGCGATTTCCTCAATCGCTAGGACGTAGGCGGCCGTGCGCAAGTCCAGCACGTGTGGTCGGGCATTGA
>JAYZHU010000087.1:0-7745 GCA_036166175.1 Verrucomicrobiota bacterium
GGTGCATTAGCTCTCTACCAAGATTGCGGCACACAAGGTGTTGCTGGCACTCAGGAATTTTGGAGGGAACGAAAAGACTATCCAACGCCTGCTGAACTGCCCAAGCCGGATACTCAAATCCCTGCCTTCGAGCCAAAGCCATACTGCCCCAGCTTCGGCCATTGAATTCAACAAACCAGAGGGTGGCTTCGGGATCTCGAAGGCCCGCGACCATGAACAGACCTCGCCATCCCGAGGCCTTGACAAATAGATCGATGCTCCGTTGCTCTGGAACTGATACAGGTCGAGATTCGCAAGCGCTGGATCCAGAACCGTGTGGATTCATCATCCTAACGCGACGGTGCCCGCTCCAAGCAATCACTCCCTTCTCCGTCGCGAACCCAAAAATCCCCTCACCCGTTCCCTGCAAATAAGGTTGAACCAAAAGATCACCTTCCTCATCCCAAGCTGAACGTGCACTACCCAACTCATTATGGTCCATGCAAATGTGATTGCTTCCTTTAGCCAATCGACCACCTCTCAGTGTGATTGCCCGTGCTGGGCGAAGAATCATCGGAAATGGTATATCCAAATCCATACCAAGATCACTCTGCTGGGATGCAACACATGTTTGAGGAACCTTCAAACCCGATTGTGCAGCTAGTGCGATCTGCCTCGATTTATTGAGGGCCAATTCTGCTGTTCCTTTCAAGGGTCCTGCAGAAATCCAATTATCAGATGGCGGCATTTGCTCAATCAGCCAGAGTGAAGTGTCGTCAAGCGGAAGCACAACCAACGTTGCCTTCGGATTCTCAAGGTTAATCGAATCCAGGAGATCTGCCAATTCAGTGGCAGCTGTCATTGACTCCACTTCCGGGGGGGTGATTTCGTGCAGAGACAAATGGCGACTGCGTTTCAATGCGGTCGAGCGTCCCTTACGGGTAAAGCCGACCACCCCGAAACCTGCCTCAACCAAACTCCATACTGCTTCCGGGGCGGCCAGTGCTTCCGCGAATCCAGTAATGACGATTACTTCTTTCACCATGGTTTTCTACATTGCCCGGTAAGATACTGGATTGATGCCGAATACCCCTAGAATCCTACCGACGTGATCACACAATTTAATGGTATATTTCACGAAGCAGTGATGGCCGCCGAGAACCGTAAAGGGAAGCAAGACTAGGTAAATGGGTACTGCAAAAAATGATGTAGCTACGGCTCGATAGCGCCCCTGGGGGTGCTTCAATACGTTTTGCCCCCGCAATAGGGCTCGATGCAACATATAGCTCCGAGTCAATCTTTCCTGAGGAACTTCCTCAAATACAACTCCCGCGTTGCACCAAAGAAATCTATGGCCACTTTGCATCATGATTCGGAAAAATTCTTTATCTTCGCCTCCCGTCGGAAAGGCCGGGTCAAATGGTTCGTCCAATCCGTCAATGATTGAGCGCCTGAGAAGTACATTGCCGGTTCGGCAGTCGTTCCAATCAAGTTCTGTTCCCGTATCAGGTTCGGGCCGGTCGCAAAACCTTCCTTTGACAACCCAGTTTGGAGGATGGCATTCAAAGTGTGGTCGAACAGGACCCAAGACCCCACTTACCCCTTCAGTTTGGCAAAATCGAAACAACTCGAGCAACCAGTTCTTTGCGGGGAACTCATCGTCATCGATAAAGGCGACAAAATCTCCCTTCGCTTTCTCCAGTGACAGATTTCGCGTTAGTGCAATGTTTTGGGTTGGCTGGCAGCCATACGCGACCTCCAGAGGAGAGCTATCTGCAAAAGTTGCAATTACTGGTTCAGCAGAGCGGGCCTGATCGTTATCAGCGATCGAAATCGAAAAAGTAAACTGACCGTCTGTTTCTTGAATCGACAGATGCTCCAGAAGCCGTTTTAGCATTGAGGGTCGCCGGTAGGTGCAAAGGCAAACGCAAATATGAGAGCTGTTCGCAGGCGGCATATCTTCAATCTGTTCTCCCATCCTGAGTTGTGTCAAATAGCCTCGTAGCTCCGAAGGTCGACTCCCTCGGTTACGCGCAGAAATCCATCACTCATCAACCAATCATACTCCAGTTGTTGCCACGTGTGAGTCATGAGCTCAACCTTACTTCTCTTGGAAACTCCAATAATGTCTGCCGTGCCATCTGCATTCAAAGCACTCTCGAGACTGAAGAAAAAGTCTGTTGTTTTGTATCTCCTTGAGAGTCGCCGGTCGACCATCCTGCGATACGCTCTATTTACTGCACTCTTTTCTCCTCGATCGAATGAGAAACTACGCCGAACTATTACTCCGTTTGGAAGAAAGTTTCCAACCAACATATTGGTACAAAGGTGCATATGTTGGTGGCCGTCAAAATGGGTTGGTTCCTTTCCAAAGATTCGGTGAAATTCTTCAAGCTGAGCCTCGACCACGTCGCGGAACGCTACTCGGAGTAATGGATGGTAAAATAAGAGGGCATACTTGTGGCCTCTCAGGAATTTCCTGATTTTCTCTTGTTGTGATACCACTGCAGTTGGGCACTCCGGAGCACTAAAGGCTTCAGTAAAGTTTACATGTAGCCCAACGCTCATTCCTTCATCGTAAGCGATTGCAGCAGCTCTCTGGGAGTCGCTCATGAAGACCATTGCGGTCACTGAGCTTATTCGTTGCTGCTGAAAACATGTTGTGGCAGTCTCTGTCGCCATCTTATCCCGACCAAAATCGTCTGCGTTGATGATTAGCATGGAACTAGCTATTATGACTTTGCGAGTTGTTCTTTAAGGCGAGACATCTGTTCGTTGCGATGGAAGATCATAAGCTCGGGTGTAACCGCACGTGGTGTACGGGTAACGCAAGCCCAGAGAGCACCACCTAAGAAAAGGAAACCGCACACGATCCAGGGTTTATGTCTCATTTGAAACACGAAACGCATGACGATCCAAAGGGGGTGACCTCCTACGTAATAGGCTTTCCTCCCATAATGCCAGTATACCATAGCTTTGCTGTGGGTACCGGTGCCCAAGGGACGGTGATGGAGGCAGATTTTTTCGGTGAAGGTGCGGGTTCGCCAGCCTTTCATTCTTGCAGTGGTCACGGCTATCCAGTCGATGGCGCCTCCCTTGATAGGAATGTATCCTCCGATCTCATCGAAGCATTGCTTGCGGAAGAGCTGGCAGGCGCCAGAGACATGTTCAAGCTGGGCGAAGCGGTGGTTGTAGCTGTGTTTCTCAGGATGTGCGTGGTCATCCACGAAGGGAGTTCCAACGACGCCGAGTTGAGAATCGGCGGCCAGTTTATCCAGGAGAAACTCCAGGTAGTTGGATTCGAAGGTGATGTCGGCATCGAGGTTTCCGACCACGTCGTAGTTCTCGTCGGCCAGGAGTTCCAATCCCGCATTGAAGGCGTGGGCCTTGGCTGCAAATTGCCGCTCTTCGTGGGGCGCCCGGCGGAGCAAGGTGATCCACTCATGATATCTAGTGTATGACTTTACAATCTCGTCCGTGCCATCGGTCGATCCATCGCTGACGATTACCCATCGGATGGGCTTCACGGTCTGCGAGACGACCGAATCGATGGTCGCTCCAATCAGGTCAGCCTCGTTGTAGGCCGGTGTGATGAGGGCGCAGCGCAGAGCGCTGCTTGTGCCGTAGAGCGATTCGGAATTTGTCTGAGTAGATTGAGTCTCGGTCATCGTGGGCGGTCTTTTATTGGAAAGCCGAGTGGGACGAAGGTTTGGTTTTCGCTGCGCTTGTGAAATTTATTTTTAGCTTCAAATGCGAGAGCGCCTTGAACATCGTGGCTTGACCCCAGTGGAAGTAGGGGGTTTTAGCGGTTAAGACGGGATACTTTCGGTAGTAGAAATAGCCGGTCGAATCCTGAATGTTCCCAATAGTCCAGCGAGCGACTTTCTCCGCCATTGAGATCGCTTCTGTGTCTTCGTCGCTAAAATGGCAAAAGGTATCGATTGCCTGCGAGGCGCATTGTATGTCGATCGGGTGCTTCCGGTTGTGGTAGTACCGAGGAATCCCGTCTTCTTCGAAGAATACTTCTTTGAAATATTGATACCCGGAATCAATATGTTTGTTGAAGGATTCGTCCTGTGTGGATTCGGCGTATCGCTTCAGGCTATCCAGGTTGTATGCGGTGTGGAAATTATCGATCCAATGATGATTCTTGGTTTCCGCATACCACCAGGAGCCATCGTCGAGTTGTCGGTCGCAACTATATAAGGCCGCTCGCCTTGCTGTCTCTATATATTCATCTTTGGGACTGTGCTTCCAGGTACGGGCAAGCATGCCGGCTCCAAGAAGATTCGAATTATGTACGGAACTTTGGTTTTTCGGTACGTAGCTTAAGCAGTCTCCGATGGCGGTTTTCTCTCTGGGCAGGCTTAGGATCCACCTGCATATGCTTTCGGCTGTGTCCAAATATTTTTGATCCTGCGTTTGCTCGAATGCTTCGAGGTAGGATTGGCCGATTAGGCCAGACCAGACGATCGTGGGGGTGTGTGCGACCATCCGCCCGCTTCGGGTGGTGAAGTCGAAGTGATTGCCCCAGCAGTGACCAGCGTGCCCTTGTTCGATATGCTTATCTAGCCAGTCTAGACACGTTTGGGCCTTGTCTCTATAGGTTTCGTCGCTGGTGGCCTTGTAGCGCATCAAATAACCCCAGGCCATGAAGCCTCGTCCTTTGGTCGAGTCGAGCGGTTTGACGCCTACGAGAGGTCTGATGTTTATCGGCGACTTCCAAATAAGTTGTTGGAGGAGCCGTTCGGGAAAAATTTGCCCTAGCGTAAGCGGTCTTAGAAAGGACGTAAGGCCATCGCCGGGATCGTATCCTTTGTAGTCTCGCTCTTCGACCCAGTTCTGGACGCTTTCGAGGCTTTGAGAAATGTAATCGGTCACAAACTAATGGGTCTCGTTGAACACCTGAACTTTTTTTTCCGGAGTTTTATGAACGCGTGATTGATTCGAAATCGAACCGTTCGAACCTGCGATCAACTCATCGACGATGTTGAGGTATTCCTGCTTTTTACTACTCCAGTCGTTTGCCGCTACGTAAGCGGTGGCATTTTCAGTAATGCGAGCTCGGAGCTTCTCGTCCGAGAACATTTCGATGATTGCATGGGCGAATTCGTCGATATTTCCGGATTCGCAAAATCGGGTCTGACTTTCGTCGAAGTAAAAATCGTCGATTGCAGTTCTTGAAATGACAGTGGGGAGTCCCTGGGACATGAAATCCATGATCTTGGTGCTGTAGGCTTCATTGCCGAAGGAGTCTGCTCGCTTGGGGACGACGCCTATATCGGCATTGGCGATGGTTTGCGGGATTTCAGAGATAGGAAGGCTGCCTTTGAACAGCACCGTATCTTGAAGATCGAGATCGCTCACCAACGCTTCCAGTTCGTGAATGACGCCGCCGCCACCGTATATGTGAAATTCAGCAGTGGGGATCGCCGCCACGATTTGAGGAAACGCTCGGATAACGATGTCGACGCCTTGATGCCATTGCAGCGTGCCTGGAAAGATGACGATTTTCGTATCGTCTTGGCGGGTTTTTTTGCGTGGATAGAAAAGCTCGGGATCGATGTTGTTGAAAAAAACGGAGCATCGGTCTTCCGTGACCGATCGTTGCGTGACCGTTCGTTTCCAAAGATCGTTGGAGATGATTACATGGTCAGAGAACTGGCAGGACCAGCGTTCGAGTAATTTGAGCGAAGAATCGAATAGGGATCTCGAGCCTTTTTTGAATTTGGCGGCGAATAATTCCGGCACGAGGTCGTGCAGGTCCAAGATTATTTTCGTGCCACTCAATCTCGGTATCCAAGTAGAAAATACCAACCATTCGGGAATGTTATGGACGTGGATGAGGTCGTAGTTGCGGCGGAGGTGATTTCGAGTGAGGATAACGAATGCTTTGAGCGCGAAGAATATCAACGGGATGAAATGGGAAACGGCGCCGCCCTTGCGGCTGTGCTTGCGTCTGAAAATTTTGTAGAGGTTGACCCCATCATAATTCGAAACACCGAGCGGCTCTCCCTCTTGAGCGCAGGCGATAACATCAACGGTATCGCCTCGTTTCGATAGGGTTCTCGCGTAGCGGATGATGCGTCCATCGGACTCATAGTCCGTAAAGGCTAACATGCAGATGTTTCTCGGGTTATGGGCCGGCTTTCCCGGTTTGGCCGACTTGCGGTAGGCTGCTATTTTTTGCGGCAGTGCATGCCAGTAGGATCCGTTGTATATGGATTTTGCATAAGCGAGAAAATCGCGATATTGGGATGCTGGATACTCTTGAGGAGAAAGGCTCTTTTCGCTAAAATTAATATAGTCGGGGTGCGTGTTAAGAAGCGCCATTCCGCCGTTCTCGGCGATCCAATCCAATTTATTTTTCCAAAGATCGCTATTCCCCTCTTGGAGGAGAAGAAAGAGCGTTGAGTCCTGGGGCAGGGTGTAGGGCAATTCAACGTACCCCGATGATTCGGGGTGCGGTGAATTGCCATTGCGAATTGAAAATTGCTGATTGCTGAATGGACTCGGTATCCACTTGGGAAAAATTGTTCCGAGGCCGTCGGGCTGGGGTTCGAAGGGGTCGGTGTCGAAGGTGGAGGCGTCGTATTGGATGTTTAGGTCGTGCAGCCAGTTGAGATTGCGCAACATGAAGCCGGAGCGGAATCCGCTGGCCCCCCATTTTTCGATGTAGCGGTTGATTATTTCAGCAGCTTTGGTGAAAGCTTTGCGACTGGCGTAAAGTTTGCCATCGTGGCGATGGTCGTGCACGCCGACTTCGAAGCCATTCGCTTTGAGCCAAGCGATGAGTTCGTCGGGCGTTTCGTATTCGCCGTCGGGCACGAAGTTGAAGGAAGAGCGGAAACCGAGCTCTGCCTCGAGCTCCGCTAGCTTGCGTACCTTGTCGAGTCCCTCCTGGCCTTCGACGTCGTGCGTGAGCACGAAGGCGAACTGCTTGCCCTCGGGCCAGCCTGGCCAATTGTCCGGTTTCTTGGCGGCGGCTTCGTTGATGGGCCAGTGATGCGAGACTTTCTTGAGCTTTCGTTTGGCGAAGAAGCGGCGCAAGGTCATGCGGAAGCCCCAGGGCAAGGTGGGCTTGATAAAGTAATAGAGTTTGAGCCGGAACATTCGCTAAGGCTTGAGGTGGGAGGCTTAAGTCTGAAGGGAAGAGGAGGAGGAAGGGATTAGGCTATAGCTGTTTAGGGAGAATCGGATGGAGTGTTTTAACCGCCAAGATCGCTAGGGACGCAAAGTTGATCGGGTTGAGGAATTGAAATCCACCGAATGGCTAACTCTGGATTGAGTTGGGGCGTGCTTGCAGGGTTCTGGCAAAGAGGAGTTTCGAATTTTATGGTTTCAATAAACCTAAATACCGCGCTTCGCGGTGCCTGTGAACTCGTAGAGTTGCTTGACCATTAAATATTTTGTCAGTGTTCGCTATCGCGAATGCAGATCGGCTTGTGGCCGATTTAGTTTGAGTTGGTAGAAGTTTTAACCGCCTACTGCGCTCGAGAATGGGGGTGCACGGAGTCCTAAAATGAGGAATGCACTAGTATATCGTTATGAAACTTCGCGTCCTCGAGTGGATCGGGCGGTTAGTTCCCGAAATTCGCAACTGGCAATCCGCAATTATCAATTTGGAATCGAGTGCTTACCGCGAAGGACACAAAGTTGATTGGTTTGCTCGAAGAGAGTCCACGGGAATGGGTTGAATTGGGAGTTTGGGACGGAGTTGCCCTACCTGACTGCCAACAACCTATAGACCCACTACCTCATCTTGC
>JAYZHU010000088.1:0-7381 GCA_036166175.1 Verrucomicrobiota bacterium
GGAGCGATGTCGGCTGGTAACAGCGAGAGTTTTCATGGGCGGTTCAGAGCCTGGCAGTTTGATTCTAGAGCCTTTCCCCGACCCAATTGCGCCGAGATCAATGGAAGGATTGTTGCCCAAGAAATGGATCGAAGCCTTGAAGCTCTAGAGTCGATCTTGAGTCAGGAATCTACGTGGGTAGCGGCGGTCGTTATCGAACCTTCGATTCAAGGTCCGGCTGGTATGATGCTGCAGCCCCCGGGTTTCCTCAAAGAGGTGGCTCTACTGTGCCGACGTTTCGATGTTCACTTGATCCTCGACGAGGTCTTCGTGGGCTGCGGCAGAACCGGCGATCTGTTCGTATGCCAGGCTGAGAAGGTTGAGCCCGATTTCCTGTGTTTGGCGAAAGGACTCTCCGCAGGCTATTTGCCGATCGCGGCGACACTTACCTCCGAAACCATCTATGAAGCGTTTCTAGGCGATTTCGATTCAGGCAAAGGGTTTTATCACGGGCACACGTTTACAGGGAATCCGCTTGCGGCTCGATTGGCGCTGGAAAGCCTAGAAAAGATTCAGCGACTCATCGAGTCGGGCCGCTTGAAGCGGACGATCCGCTACTTTGGCAATGCATTCGAGCGGGCAATCTCGGGACTCGAGAATGTTTCTGGGGCTCGGCAAAGAGGTTTGTCGGCAGTCATTGATTTGATTCCGGGCAACGGCGTGAAACGTTGGAAAGCGAATGATCGAGTGGGCTTGGAAGTCTGCTTGGCGACTCGGGAGCGAGGTCTTTTGCTGCGGCCACTACTGGATTCAATCCTTGTGGTCCCGCCCTTGGTAATCGAGAATGAGGAAATAGATTTTCTATTCGCTAATCTAAAGGAAGCGATAAATACGGTAATGAAAAAAAAGAGTATTTAAGAATGAAATACGAACTAGAGGACATTCAGCAAATATACAGCCTGCCCTTGACGACGCTTATTTTCAGGGCCCAAAAAGCTCATCACGAGTTCCAGGATCCATCGGGAGTCCAGCTTTGCACTCTAAAGTCGATAAAGACTGGAGCCTGTCCGGAGGATTGCAAATATTGCCCGCAATCAGCCCACAGCGAGGCGGCTATAGAAAAAGAGCAGTTGCTGGATACGGAGACAATTTTGATCGATGCCCGGGCGGCGAAAAGTGGTGGAGCAACACGCTTTTGCATGGGAGCGGCTTGGAAGAAAGTTCCTCATGGAGAGCAATTCGATTCATTGCTTAGCACGGTTCGGTCGGTAAGCGAAATGGGACTGGAAGTCTGTTGCACGCTCGGTTCGCTGGAGCAGGACCAAGCTCATGCTCTCAAAGAAGCTGGCTGCCGCGTTTACAATCATAACTTGGATACGTCACGAGAGTTCTACAGCGAGATTATCACCACTCGAACTTATGACGAAAGACTCGGCAATATCGAGAAAGTCCGAAATGCTGGGATGGAGGTGTGCAGTGGCGGAATCATTGGCATGGGCGAGTCGATAGATGACCGCCTTAAAATGCTCCGCGAATTGGCGAACATGGATCCTTACCCGGATTCAGTGCCGATCAACGCCTTGATTGCCTGTAAAGGTACGCCATTGGAATCCCAGAAATTCGTCGATAGTTTCGAATTCGTACGCATTATTGCGACTGCTCGCATTCTGATGCCTAAGGCAATGGTCCGTTTGTCAGCTGGCCGGACCGAAATGAATGAGGAACTGCAAGCCCTGTGCTTCTTGGCGGGAGCCAATAGCATTTTTTTGGGGGACAAGCTTCTGACTACGGCTAATCCTGATCGGAATGATGATTTTCAACTGCTTGAGAAACTTGGCTTAAGTTCGCTGGATCCAGATGAGGCCAGGGAGATTCATGCCCGGTCGGAAGGGAAGCATGCTGTGCCTGCCTAGTTTTCAATGAAGACGCTATTCGTTAGCGGAAGCGATACCGACGTAGGAAAAACTTGGGTGGTAGCCGCCATCGCCCGAGAGTTGTTTAACCGCGGTGAAAGCGTCCAGATAATAAAGCCTGTGCAAACGGGCGCAGAAAGCGATGTCGAAACGGATGTATCGACAATCAAACGACAAATCTCTTATCCCAATTTGGAAACGCATACGCTCTTTGGCTACGGGCTGCCAATCGGTCCCGTGGCTGCAGCCAGGAGCGAAGGGAAATCTCTGGAGCTGGATTCCATCCTTAACCGATTGGGCGGATTGCCTGAGGAGAAGGACTGGAGAATCATTGAAGGAGCGGGCTCTCTGGCGACTCCGATTGCAGAAGACGGGAAGGATTGGGCGGATTTCGCGAAGGCCCTAGGCCTGCGTCGCATCGTTCTGGTGGTGGACAATCGAGTTGGAGGGATCGGCCAAAGCCGGCTAGTACATTCCTTTGCTGCTAGTAGAGGCCTAGAGGCGGGTATCGTTCTTAATGAGAGCCGTAAACAAGACCCAGTACATAAGTTGGCAACCGAGAAAGGTATACGAGAAAGCGGCATCCCTTTGCTGTGCTTGCTCAACTTCGATGAAGAGCGGTTTGCTGAGGGGTCACTGAGCTGGTTGTGACTGGCGATCTACAATCTAGATTGAAGGCAAAGCTGGACGAGCGAAAACGGGCGGGGCTTTTCCGTTTGTTGCAGAGCTCTAATGCAGACCCGAGCATTCTCAATTTAGCGAATAATGATTACCTTGATTTGGCTAAAGACAAGAGGATGCAGTCGGCTGGAATAGAAGCCCTGAAGCGATATGGCTGCTCTTCGTCTGCGTCCCCCCTAATTACCGGTTACGGGCGAGTGCATGAAGAACTGAAGCAAACGCTTTGTCGATGGCATGGTTTTTCGCATGGTTTGATATGGAATTCTGGGTACGCCGCCAATCAGGCGGTGTTGAGTTTGTTGCCGCAAAAAGGCGACCTCGTTTTAGCCGACAGGCTGGACCATAATAGCATTCTTTCTGGCATACTCAAGAGCGGGGCTCGGCTCATACGGTATCGCCACACGGATCTGGATCATTTGGAAGCTTTGCTTGTGGATCACAGCGAGGCAAAGCGTAGTATATTTGTCGTTACTGAATCCGTATTTAGCATGGACGGCGACTGGCCCGATTTAGAACGGTTGGCGAAATTGAAGGAGAGCTTCGAGTTTTTCTGGATACTAGACGAAGCCCATGCTTTGGGATGGCATGGCGATCAAGGTCAAGGTTTGGCTAGCGAGCTAGGAGTGGACGACCGAGTAGACCTTATGGTAGGAACCATGGGAAAGGCTCTGGGTTCGCTCGGAGCATACACCCTTTTCAGGGGCGAAAGCGTTAGAGATTACCTAGTTAATTTCTCCGAAGAATTTATTTATTCCACCTATTTAAGTCCGGCCAACGCGGCGATCGCTATGGAAGCGTTGGATATTATTAGGGCTTCTGCAACCTTGAGGAGGCAAGGGCGGGAAATATCAAAGGCTATTCGACGCTCGTTAAATGCTTTGGGGCTATCCGTGGCTGAGGGTGATTCAAATATTATATCGATTGTCATAGGGGATGCCGACAAGACGATGCGAGCTGCTCGGCTGCTCAATAGCCAAGGTATTCTGGTAGGCTCCATTCGTCCACCAACTGTACCTAAAGAAACGAGTCGACTGAGAATTTCATTAAAGGCAACGCTAACATCGGAGGATGTTGAGCGAATACTAGCGGCTTTCGGGCAAGTGGCCGAAGAAATACTATGAAAATAGTTTGGCTGAATGGTTGGGGATTGAATTCGCGTTACGTCGAGCGAATAGCGATCAAGTTGTATCCAAAATCTAACCATACAGTTATCCTGCCTGCCCCAAATTGGATTGAGCGGTTGGTGAAGCAGGACTCCGATAGTATTCTTGTTGGCTACTCGCTGGGGGCATTTCTATTATTAAGCCGCCCAGATCTAGCGACTCGATTTAGTCAAACAATTCTATTGGCCCCTTTCGAAGATTTTAGGGCGGAGGCTGGTCGTGGTGGCCGTATTCGCAAAGCCCAACTAGCGTATCTACTTCGCTGGCTAGGTCGAAATCGCTTGGAAGCTCTCCGCGATTTTTGGACCCGGGCGGAATTGGCGGATCCAGAGAACCCGAACGAGCTAACGACGAGTGATCTCGAATGGGGCATTCAGCGCCTTCTCAAGAGCTCTGCTTGTGGATGGCCCGGGTGCCGACTGAGGAGCTACGTAGGCGAACAGGATAGGTTGCTTGATGTAGAGGAATTGAAAGATCAGTCGAGATATCTAAACGTGGTCGCTGGAGTGGGTCATGATCTATTGCCACTGGCTAAGGCAGCGAAACTAGCGGAATGAACTTTGAAAAAAAGGCCGGACGGTATCATCAGAAAGCTCGTATCCAAAAAGTCGTAGCCGATTGGTGTGCGGAGTGGATCGAAGAGGATTGCTCGAGCCTCTCAGCTTTGGAGTTAGGAGCAGGAACGGGTCTTTTTACTCGGCATCTTGCCTTGAGGGCTTTCAAAAGTTTTCGGGCCACGGATGTTTCGGGATCCATGATAGCGGAGGGCGAATCGCGGCTTCCGAACGTGAATTGGGAGTCGCTTGATGCTTGGAAATGCGAGGGTTCGACCGAAGTCGATAGGCTGTACGCCTGCAGCCTTCTACAATGGTCTAAACAGCCTTTAGATGCCCTGGGAAAGTGGAGGTCTTTGTTGAGGCCAAACGGAAAGTTCCTCGGATGCCTTTTTGTTGCAGGGTCGTTAGAGGAGCTCAGTGGTGAAGAAAATCGATTGGGAGGTTTTGAATGGCGTAGCGAGCGACAGTGGAGATCCTATTTTGAAGAGGCTAAGTACAGTATCCAAAGATATGAAACTCGGTTAGACAAGGAGTCCTATGATTCGCCGATGCAAGCGTTGCGGCGGTTGCATGATTTGGGGGCTACCTTGTATCGGAATATGAGTCCTGCGCGGTTAAGGCAGCATTTGAAAAGGCTGGAAACAAGGAACAAGCGATTCGATGTCTCTTGGAGGACCCTTCGACTGGAGTGTACGGTTGATTGAACGTCGCTTATTCCCCGTTCATATCCCATTGCCCAATGATCGATTCGCTTTCCAAAGCGACTTGCAATTGGGACAGGTAACGGCCGCGATCAATCTCTTCCGCTCCGAGACTGCGCAAGTGCTCTGACGGAGTTTGAGCGTCGACAAATAGAAAGTCGTGTCGCAGGCAGAATTGCGCTAGGCGAGCGAAAGCCACTTTGGATGCGTTGGGGGTTGTGTGGAACATTGATTCACCAAAAAAGGCTTTTCCTATGGACAGTCCGTAGAGGCCGCCCACGAGCTGGTTGTTAAGATAGGCTTCAAACGAATGCCCGTAGCCTCGTCGATGCAGTTCAATGTAAGATTCGATCATGTCTTCTGTGATCCAAGTTCCCGATTGCCCGCGTCGTGGAGTTGCGGCGCAAGACCGGATAACGCCGGCAAAATCGCTATCGATGCGGACGTCGAACTTTTTTGATTTAAGCAATCGTTGCAGACTGTTCGGACATCGATAGCGATTCGGGTAGAGGACCATACGCGGATCGGGCGAGAACCATAGAATTGGCTGCCCTTCGGAGTACCAGGGAAAGATGCCTCGCTTATATGCTTCCAAAAGCCGTTCGAATCGCAGGTCTCCGCCGATGGCGAGTAGGCCGTCGATGGTGGCGCCTCTGGGGTCAGGGAAAGATAGGCTGCTGGACAATCGCTGTATCGGCATGCCCGTATAGCTACACTGAGAATTCGGGAATAGCGTTCGGATCGCCGAAGGTCAGTAATAGGTTGTTGTAGGCGGTCTGTTTTTCGGCGGGCCCTGGAGATTGCTCGAAAAAAGAACGCCAGGTATCGAGAGGAATGATATCCGTATCGGTTTCCGAGCGTGTGTGGGAGACAAGATTAGCCTCGGAATCGAATTCGAGCTGCCAAGGCAACTGGTAAAGGGAGCTTGCGTTGTCTGCGGTAATAAGAATCGCCCCGAGTTTTGCAATCTCATCAGATTCGCTGCGTGACTGTATAGCGGATACAAATGATACCAACGATAAATCGTATGCCGCGATTAAATCCGTTAGAGAGGAAAGCAAGGTTTCCCTCGATTGGCTAATTTGCTTAGGGATAGCCAGAGTAAGAAAAGGCCCTTGATTGCGCTTTCCAAGAAATACGGGAAGAATGCCTTGGAACTGATCGAAGATGTCTTCAGCGTGTCGTGCCATTGCTTCGTGAATACCGGAGGGCGTAGGGGATTGTTCGGAAATACGCTGTTCAAGAGAGGGCATTAGATAGGGTTGTTAGTCGCGCGGTTTCAAAAGGAGAGATGCGGAGTTGATGCAATACCGTAAACCGGTCGGTTCGGGTCCATCCGGAAAGACATGCCCGAGGTGGCCACCACAATGGGAACAATGAACTTCGATGCGAACCATTCCATGGCTCTCATCCCGCTCCTCCCCAATTGCGTCTTTGTTGACGGGCGCTGAGAAGCTGGGCCAGCCCGTTCCCGAATCGTACTTGTCGTCGCTTGAGAAAAGGGTCTTGTCGCATCCTGCGCAAACGTAGTCCCCATTTACCTTGCTACTCCAGTATTCGTTGTTGAATGGCGCTTCGGTCCCCTGCTGGCGTAGAACTCGGAACTGTTCGGGGCTTAGCCGTTGTCTCCATTCCCCCTCGGAGAGGCTGACTTCGCCCTTGTCTTGCAAAGACGCTTCGGATGGCAGCCCGCAAGCAGACTTATCAGGGGTATCGGATTCTGGTTCGTGATTCATTTGCGCCCAAAAAAAGCATTCCCGGGTTAATTGCCAATAGATTCCACATAGAGACGAGATAGATGAATAACGGCGACTATTGAGATCCGTACTTAAATAGTCGCGAGAATACGAATACGATTAGAGTGTCCATCCAGTCTAGCTGGTTTAGCTGAAGCTGCTCGATCGGCGGGAAAAATAGGCGTTGACAGTGGTTGCTTGCGAATTTTCTTAGGGGCTCGAAGTTAGGGAAATTCATTATGGCGGAAGAAAAGAAAACTGCTGCAAAGTCGACCTCTAAACCTGAGAAGAAAAAGAGCTCAACTGATGCTGCCCCTGCCCAGAAGGCTAAATCGAATTCCTCTGGCCGGAACGGCAAGGGCGATGGCCCTCGGAGTATCTTCTCGGAAGAGTTTCGAAGCAATTACGACTCGATCGATTGGGGGCGTTAGGCGATAGCATGAAAGTCCCTATTCCTTCCAAATCCCCTGAGCTATCAGCTGTTTGCTTGCCGCTTCGGCCCAGCCACGGTTAGCCGCTGGACTGGCTGGGGAGGGGTGGAGGACCTTCCCGTGCTGGATATCGAAGTCGGATAAGCAATCGCTGGCCTTGGATTGGGCGAATCCTCCCACGCCGACAATCCACTCTGGATTCAAAGCCTTGATGCACGTT
>JAYZHU010000089.1:0-8293 GCA_036166175.1 Verrucomicrobiota bacterium
CGGGTTCGGTGTTCGGCAGAGCGAGTTTGATGCCCAGATCGATAATGGGAATCACTTTTCCTCTTAGATTGATGACACCTCTGACATGTTCAGGCATCTGTGGAACCGGAGTGATCTGCTGCATGCGGATGATCTCCCGGATGCTTAAAACCTCGATTCCGTAAGATTCTGAGCCCACCCGGAATGTCATGAATTTCCCGGTAGTCAAAGGGTGAGAACTGGGGTTCTCTTTTTGGGGAATCGGCTTGCTCATTTGAATTGGTGAAATCAACAAAGTGATCTGGACCTAGCTAGTCAGATATGTAGGTAGATCGGCCCATTTCATACGGACTTTACCTCGATCTCGGGGATCTTGGCATGGGCAGAATCCTTCATTGGAACAGCCGACCGATGTTGGTAGAATTATCGGATAAGCCAATTTTCCTGAACTTGATTTATCGAAACACCATCAGCCGCTGGGTAATGGGATTAGCGAAATCGTGTTCTTTGATCTTTTTTATGATGCTGTGGGTCAGTCGCTCCTCTTCTGGTATGAGCAGCAGCCCAGAGGGGCTGTGGATCCCTTTGGCCAGCACCATCCCGGGTTCGAGCTCGGCCAGTGTGAGCTCGCGGACCTTCTTGGGAAGGTTAGAAAGATTGGAGCTCTTCATGAAGAGCCTGACGGCCTCGGGATGAAACGATTTGCCGGAATCCCTGATTATGAATTCCAAAGCTTCGTCTCGCGGGAGGTCGGATTCAACGAAGGCAGCTGCTATGGCCAAATGACGAGCTGGAACCGGAATCATTTCCCGGCTGTAGCCATCCGGGTACCCGCGTCCATCGAAGCGCTCGCGGTGAGCGCGTATGGCAAGACCAACCTCTTCCAACGCTCCAACAAAACCCGCGAGCGTTTGTCCGTAAACGGGGTAGTGGTGAATCAAGACCCGTTCTTGCTCGTCGAGGCTTTGCGGATCGTTCAGGCTTTTGGTAAGCAATTCGCGTGGCAACCCTATCCGGCCCAGATTGTATAGCCAGGAACTCACCTTTAGAACTTCGCTCTCCCGTTCGCTGAGCAATTCCGAATTGGCGATTTCCTTGCATATGGAAACAACCGCTTTGGTTTGCTCGCCGAGAATCGGATGAAATGCTTCGATCAATCGAAAGCATATCTCTAGCGAATGGTTGAAATTCTCCTCGAGAGCTTGGTTGGTGGATTCCAAGTCGCTTGCCTGCTGTTCTAATTGGCGGATTTTTTCTTCTAGAGCTGAGTTGGCCTTAACTAGCTTGTCGTTTAGTTCGAGAGTATCCGAGCTAAGTCGTTCATTAGCCTCAACCAAAGCATATCGCTGAACAGCATTATCCACGGTGGCGAGTATCTCTTCCCGTATCCAGGGTTTGGCTAAGAAGCGGAATATTTCACCTCGGTTGACCGCCTCTATAACCGTATTCAAAGTTAAGACACCGGTTATTAGTATTCGCGAGGCATTGGGCTGTTTCTGCTTACATTTGTCGAGAAACTCCAGGCCCGTCATTTCTGGCATGCGCTGGTCGGAGATTATTGTGGCGAAAGCATGAGCATCCAAGGCGGCCAAAGCCTCGTTAGCTTTGCTGAAAGCATGGACTTTATACCGCTCTCGCTCGAGCGTCTCTTTCAGAGCCGCTAGGACGACGGTATCATCATCCAGCACGAGTATCTCGCGTGATTTTGATTCGGATACGCTCATAGGCCTCGAACCCTAGCTAAAAAACTTTTCGAGCGTTTTCAAAAGACCGGCTGGCTTAGCGGAGCCGGATACAAGAATGCCGCAGTTAGAGCGGACGCGATCGGTTACGGCATCGACGCTTTCTCCGAGCGCCACAACGGCCCGTTTAGGCGCGTTTTCGAGCTCGGCGATTTCAACTACGAGATCCTCGACTTTCTCGTCTAGGGCACTTTTGAAAATCACGATACCGTCGAGAGCGGCGCCCATTTCACGAACGTCCAGCTGCAATTGCTCGCCATCCAAATGAATTCGGTGTTTCCAGCCTGCGCTGCGGATCGAGTTGATTAACGGGTGATGGGCTATGTCTTCCCAAGTGTAGATTAGCACATTGAGATTGCGCCCAGATGAATTCGATTTCGTAGGGCTTGATTGGCTTCCTTTTTTAAGGGGACTAGATGTGGCCTCCAAGGCGTCTTTAACGAGTGGCAATGTGAAGACCACTCGAGTTCCTTCCCCTCTAGCCGATGCGATCGAGAGCCGTCCTCCAAGCGAGCGTACGAACTGGTCGACGACAAAGAGCCCCATTCCTGAGTGGGCTTCTTGATCTTTCGACGTGTAGAAAGGCTCCACTACTTTGGGCAACTCGCGCGTATCGATGCCGATTCCGTCGTCGCTGAACTCCAAGGCTACCATTTCGCACCCGTCATTCGTCCGAGCCTGCAGGTCCCGATAGCAGCGGATGTGAATCGTCGGTTTTTCGTTGGCCGCGTCGCTCGCATTGGCCGCAAGATGTATAAGAGTCTGGCGAAACCGGTTAGCGTCCAAGTACACCGGAAGAGGCTCGTCGCCGAGATGGAGCTTTAGGTCAGCTGTTTTTGGGAGCATCGCGAGAAGATAGTCCTTTTGCTCTTCTATCAGCTTGCGGACGTCGAAGTAACTCTCTTCACCGGATGACATTGTAATTAACGCCCGGATCTTTTGAGTGATCTTCTGGGCTCGAGACGCGCTGTCTCGGATATGCGTCATAGCCTCTGTCATAGTCTCGGCGTCCGATCCGGGAATCGCGTACAACTCGCTTAGCGAGTAGATGCCGGCGATCATATTGTTGAAGTCGTGCAAGAATCGTCGGCTCGCAATAGACGAGACTTCCTTCCAAGACCTTTTGGCCAGTGTATCCATCGTCTGGAGTCGGAATGATTCGTCTAATAGGCGACCAAGTATTCCTACCACATTGCCCTGACGGTCAACTACAGGTGATAGGAAGTCCTTTACATGGAAAGCGGCTTCGCCTTTATCGTTAAGGATTCCATATTCCACCGTCTTGGATTCGTTAGAATGGATAATCGACTCAATGGTAGACTGGTAGCGATAGCGGTCCTTGGTTTGAATGGCATCGATCCAGCAGCCACTAGAGGTTAAAGCGGAATGAAGATCGGATGAATCCCCATTGCAATCGGCGAGATATCGAAGATCCAGAGAGTTTGAATCGATAAGATAGACGACTCCTGGGCCACCTTCGATAATCGTGTCCAGTCCTTCGATCCCGTTCGAGTCGCTTCTCAAATTGGCGATAGCCATTCCGATGGAATGGAAGCCTGTTTCAGTTTCTGAGGACGCTATATTCAATAGGATCCTCAATAGGCTATGGCTCCAAGGTTGCGAGTTGATTCTAGCGTTAAGCAGGTCCACCTCGCTCTGCACAAATGATTTCACGCGATTTTGACGGATACCCGGAAGGATTTGTAGGACCTCTCGACCAAGGATCCTTTTAGTCCCCGGATTTTGGAAGGGTACGGATTCCGGATTGAACCATCGAAAAAGGGTGAATAATCGTGGCGAAGCTTTCCACATGGCCAATCACTAAAGCCGCCTGGGAATATATGCTTGGACAATCGGTTCACGTGCTGCTGCGGTGATTTCCTGTCATATAAGATCATAGCGTTGCGGCAGAATATCGCGTGGAATTTATGATCCCAAGGAAAGGTTTTCTGGAACCGATTGAGTTTTCGGAATCGGAGGTCTTTTCTCGAAGAGCTTCGTATCCGATATAGGCCTTCATTTCGCCCGTCTCCTTTTTCCAGGAATCGCTGTATCCGCCGGTCATTTACAGTCTGAACTTGAGAATGTGAATATACTCCCTTGGAAGCGGCTTCGAAGAACCGAAGTGAAATATCGCTATATTCGAACGTCCGGCTCTCTTCGGAAAATCTGGCGGTAAGATCTGATTGAAGGGCAACCTGTTTTTTCCATTCGACTATTCAGCTGAGCGGTTGCTAACAGACGCTTTTCAGTCCCCTTATTGATTCGGGTCCGATTGCAGATGAGCTTTCGGATGAACGAATAGTCGCGTTCCTTTAGATCCAGCCTGGCTGAGAGGCTTTTTCGTCCCTTCCAATTTGCTGAAAGTGAAGAAGTCGAATCCGTATGATTCGGCGATTGGGGGCAAGATCAGCGTTCGCATGGGTCGGCTTTTTGGATGATCGAAAGTAGGAGAGACTTTCGCCTGATGGCGAGGAAGCTTTAATGCCACGGGCTGATTGGGATGGGAATGCTTTTTAGCGGAATCTATGAATAGTCATCGTAAGAAATAAACGTCATTAGCTACTGATAATAAGTTAGATAAAATAACGAATAAGCAGTTTGCCGGTGGGGCTCGTGGTCGGGCGAATTCGTGGATTCAGAGTATCGACTGATAGGATTCTGGGAGCAGATCCGCCTATTCACTAAATCGAGGGTAGAGTAGTGCCGTTAGACAATGTTCTTGATCATATCAAAATATCATGATGTGTTGATATGTTATGCGGGGGACCGAGTTGGAAAAGCGATTTACAGAGAAAGGACAGCGTCTTTTTGAGCTCTTCAATAAGCGGATAGTGTATCTCGACGGGGCCATGGGGACCATGATTCAGCGACATAAGCTGGGGGAATCCGATTTTCGCGATAGCTCGCTCGAGTCCGCGGCTAAAGACCTAAAAGGCAACAACGATTTGCTCAGCATCACAAGGCCCGAGATTATCGAAGAGATTCACCGCCAATTTTTCTTGGCAGGGTCGGATATAGTCGAGACCAACACGTTTAGCGCGACCACGATTGCCCAAGCGGATTACGGTCTTGAGGATCGAGTGAGGGACATTAATCTGGCATCGGCTGAATTGGCTCGGCGAGTGGCGGACTCGATAGAGGCGGAATTCGACAGGCCGGCTTTTGTAGCAGGGGCTTTGGGACCGACGAATCGAACGGCATCAATTTCTCCAGACGTAAACAGGCCCGAGTTCAGGGGAGTGACTTACGAAGAGCTCAGGCAGGCCTACTTCGAGCAAGTTGAGGCGCTGGTCGAGGGTGGCGTCGACTTGCTTATTCCGGAAACGACATTCGATACGCTAAACTTGAAGGCGGCTTTGCATGCGATTGAGGACTTTTTCGACGATCGAGACGAACGTTTGCCCGTGATAATATCCGCCACGATTACCGACCAATCAGGAAGGACGCTCTCAGGTCAAACGGTAGAGGCATTCTGGAACTCTGTAAGGCACGCGAAGCCACTGTGTGTGGGATTGAATTGTGCCTTGGGAGCGGATTTGATGCGACCCTTTTTGGAACAGCTATCGAGCGTGGCGGATTGCTATACTCATGTGTATCCAAATGCTGGATTGCCGAATCCATTGAGTGAGACGGGATACGACGAAACTCCGGAGATAACGGGCGGCGCCATCGGAAAGTTCGCCGAAGATGGGCTCGTGAATCTCGTAGGTGGCTGTTGTGGCACTACACCCGAGCATATATCTTCAGTGATCAAGGAGTGCGGGAGATTCGAGCCGAGAGAGATCCCTTCTGTGAAGCAAGGCCAGAGATTAAGCGGCTTGGAGCCGTTGAACATCGTTCAAGGCGAGTCACCATTCATCATGGTGGGCGAGAGGACCAACGTTACGGGGTCGCCTCGATTCAAGAAGCTCATCAAGAGGGACGATTTCAATGCGGCATTGGCCATAGCCCAATCCCAGGTTGACAAAGGCGCTCAGGTCATAGATGTGAATTTCGACGAAGGGATGCTCGACGGCGAGGCCTGCATGAGGCATTTTCTTAACTTGATTGGCTCCGAGCCGGACATTTCCCGAGTGCCGATTATGATAGATAGCTCAAAGTGGAGCGTACTAGAATCGGGACTGCAATGTGTTCAAGGGAAGTGCATCGTCAACTCTATTAGCCTGAAGGGAGGGGAAGAGGAATTCAAGAGCCAAGCCAGGCTAGTCAAGCGCTATGGCGCGGCCGTGATTGTTATGGCCTTCGATGAGAAGGGCCAGGCGGATACGAAAGAGGAAAAAATTTCCATCGCCGAGCGTTCTTATCGGATTCTAGTGGACGATGTCGGTTTCGATCCCAGCGATGTTGTATTCGATCTTAACATACTAACAGTGGCGACTGGAATGGAGGAGCATAACAACTATGCGGTCAACTTCATAGAAGCTGTCAGGGAGGTGAAGACACGTTGCCCGGGGGCCCTGACAAGCGGGGGCCTATCGAACGTCTCATTCTCATTTAGAGGCAACAATCCAGTTCGAGAGGCTATGCATGCTGTTTTCCTGCATCATGCGATCGAGGCAGGAATGGACATGGCCATCGTTAATCCTGGATTGCTGATGGAATACGAAGATGTCGACCCCAAGCTGAAAACGCTGGTTGAAGATGTCGTTCTGAACAGGAATCCGGAAGCGACGGAAAAGCTCATTGAATTCGCGGAGAAAATAAAGTCGGGTGAAGAGAATCTAGGTGCCGGATCGCCCGACGAACGTATCCAGAAAGCTATGGATAGGGGGATAGATACGCTAAAAGAGCTATTTAAGCGGGCCACAGAGCAACAGAATCCTGAGATAATCGAGTCGTTCCTACTTGGAGGAATTGGAGCTACCCTCAGCGACTCTAGCAAGGGGAAAAGCAAGGAAACCGAGAAGAGCTGGAGGGATGGGTCGGTAGAAGAGCGTCTAGGCCATGCATTAGTAAAGGGGATAACGACCCATGTGGAAGCCGATACAGAAGAAGCGCGCATCAAGTACGACCGCCCTTTAGATATTATAGAAGGTCCGCTTATGGATGGGATGAAGGTGGTGGGAGATCTATTTGGAGCGGGGAAAATGTTTCTGCCCCAGGTCGTTAAAAGCGCTCGGGTCATGAAGAAAGCCGTCGCTTACTTGACGCCTTTCATGGAAGCGGAGAAGAACAGCTCCGAATCGTCGTCTGCCGGCAAGTTCTTAATCGCGACGGTAAAAGGGGATGTCCATGATATCGGCAAGAACATTGTGGGCGTTGTTCTCGCTTGCAATAACTTCGAGGTGAAAGATCTCGGGGTGATGGTTTCCTGCGAAAAGATACTCGAGGAAGCGAAGGAATGGGGGGCGGATATTATCGGTTTATCGGGACTGATCACGCCTTCGCTTGATGAGATGATCCATGTAGCCAAGACGATGCAGGAGCAAGGTTTCAAGCAACCACTGCTTATCGGTGGAGCGACCACGAGCAATGCCCACACGGCTATAAAGATTTCTCCGAACTATGACCAGCCGACGGTTCGGGTAGGCGATGCATCGCTGGTAACGGGGGTGTGTTCTAGCCTGCTCAACCCGAAGAAGCGCAAAGCTTTTGTCGAAGAACTGGAGAAAGAGAACGAAGCTCAGATACGAAGATTCGAGGCTCGTCAGAACAAAACCGATTTTCTCAACATAGGAGAAGCGAGGGAACGCCGATTTCCTTATGATTGGGATACCGCCAAGATCATCCGTCCCAACTCCTTGGGAGTAACGGTTGAAGACGATGTGTCTCTGGATGAGCTTGTGGAATATTTCGATTGGTCCCCGTTTTTCTGGACTTGGGAGCTGAAAGGCAAGCATCCGCAAATATTCGATCATGAAACCTACCGACTCCAAGCGAAGGAATTGCATCGCGAGGCGCAACTTCTGCTGGATATGATTAAAGAGGGAAAGCTATTCCGAGCTCGAAGTGTTGTCGGGTTGTGGCCTTGTAATTCCAGAGGCGACGATATAGATCTGTACGGGGATGAAGATAGTCGATCACCGTTAGGGACGCTCCATTGCTTGAGGCAGCAAAAGCGTAAAGAAAAATCAGGTACATATATGTCCCTATCCGATTACGTGGCGCCGTTGGATAGCCGGCGTCTCGATTATTGCGGCGGCTTTGTTTGCGCCATTTCTGGCGTGGATGGGTTCGCGAAGAAGTACGAATATCAAGCGGATGATTATTCATCCATAATGATAAAAGCCCTTGGCGATCGCTTTGCTGAAGCCTTAGCTGAAAGAACCCATCGCAAGGTAAGGATGGAACTTTGGGGATACGATGCTAGCGAAACGCTAAGTAACACTGAGTTGATTGAAGAAAAGTACCGGGGAATCCGGCCAGCAGCGGGTTATCCCGCGGCGCCTGATCACTCGGAGAAGTCAACCCTTTGGAAAGTGTTGAGCGCCGAAGAGAATACGGGAGCAAGGTTGACGGAGAATTTCGCCATGATGCCCGGAAGCTCGGTTAGCGGTTTCTACTTTGCGCATCCAAACGTCAAATACTTCAATATTGGCATGATCGATCGAGATCAAATGGAGGACTAT
>JAYZHU010000090.1:0-5677 GCA_036166175.1 Verrucomicrobiota bacterium
CTACATGGATATCGCCATCCAATACATAGAGGCCCCTCCAAACGAGTAGATTCCCAAAGGACGGTTTCGCGGTGAATCGAGTAGCGTCTCCATGATCTCTCGATAGAGCTAGTTCCTCCAGTGCCACGACCGCTCGCTTGTTTTGAACCAGGCCAAAAAGCAAGTAAAGCGACGCAAAGGCGACTGCGATCCTCGAGAAGAACCGCTTTTTCCTAAGAAACGCTAGCGAAAGTAAAACGAGAATACCACCCGTGAACACCGGATCAATTATGGAAATAATATTCCAAGCGATACGGATCTCTGAAAACGGCCACAACAATCGCGTGCCGTAGCTCGTGCAAGCATCCAGCAATCCCGCGGTCGCGTAGCCAAGAAATGAATATCGATATAGATCGGCGAATGCTATCCGCCTCCGGAAGAGTAGCCAGAAAACAAAAGAGCACACGAGCCCACCGATTGGAACAAAGGCCAACGCGTGGCTAAAATGCCGGTGATACTCGATATTTAGCAAGGGATCCGACTCAGAACGGATGAAGATATCCGCATCGGCAAGCATTCCTCCAGCCCAGCCAATGCCGATCGCCAATCGCGATTTGGATCCTTTGCTCAGGGCGGCAGCCGCAACCGCCCCCACGGCTCCCTGGCTAATCGGATCCATCCACCTGCTCTACAATAAAATAGTCTTCCCTATCCGCCATTAGTTTTCCGCCGATGGACGCAGATGAATTCAGATTTTTCAAGAGACGAATTGCACCTAGCATCAAACTCCATCGGTGGGGATTCCCATACCGCTGCGAACTGAAAATAAAATTGGTATCCTATTCCGATACGGGCAACTGGTAGCAGGCCGCTTCTAAATGATTTCGCACTAGGAGGTAAGGCCCAGCTATCGCCGGCGGATTCCAAGTCTTTCCCTCCAAAGCGTCAAACGAGCCCAATATCTTGGCTTCATCGGGATTCGGATCCAAGAGCATCACTTCCCCATTTTCAGCCATCAACAACAGCCAGCTTTCGCCGAGTATTACTTGGCCATGACCATAACGCCCCCTCTTCCAGGTCCTTCGTCCAGTCTCGGCATCGATGCAAGTCAAGACGCCATCGTCTAAGCCATAGATGTATCCACCTCTGAATACGTAATTATTGAACTTGGCTTTCAGATGAAGACTTCTCCACTTTTGTTCAGCTCGAAAGACCCCCTCGTATTTAGAAACCTGAAAAAGGTCCGCCCCGGCTCCGTATCCACTCGAAACTACGAATTTATTGCCGAACGTCCTGACAGGAATCGATACGCGAGGCGTACCCGTGGAGCGTGTCCAGGGATATTCCCAGCGAGTGCTCCCGTCTTTCACGCTATGGGCTGCGACACCGGAAGCGTTGAATATCAATACCTGCTCCTCTCCCTCTATTTCATGAATCACTGGTGAGCTCCAATGGGCCCGGTCGTATCCGGCAGCCCAAACCACCGACCCTGTGAACTTATCGTAGGCCACCAGTGAACTCCCGTTCCGTCCTCCTGGACTAAGTATAACGAGATCATCATGAACCAGAGGCGATCCCGCCACGCCCCAATCAGGAAGCTTGGCCTCATGCTTCTCCAGAATATTGAATCCCCAAAGTTTTTTTCCGGAGATCAGGTCCAGGCAACTAAGTTCGCCCGTCGCGCCTACCGCGTAAACACGCTCTCCATCGATGGCCGGGGTCGCCCTTGGTCCAACCCCGCCGAGGGCATTGTCATATCTAGCGGATACGCTAGATTCCCAGAGTTTTTCACCTGTCAGCAAATGATAGCAGGTCACCAACTCGCTATCGTCTCGCTGCTCCTGGGTTACCGCATTGATCCCAGAAATCGCGAATCCTGACCAAGCCTCCCCGATCGGCTTGCGCCAAAGCAACGTGGGTCCATCGGTAGCCCAGTCATTCGAAAGGTCCAGGTCAGTTACGGTGGCGTTACGATTAGGTCCCAGAAATTGGGTATACGCTCCAGCGATAATCGAATCGTTGACATCTGTGTTGCCTAGCTCGGCCTTTCCTACATTGGACCACCGCCAATTTACTATGGGAATGAGGTCGCCAGATACGCCTTCGTAACGAAAAAGCGCCACGGTAACAACAGCAACAAAGCAAATGACCCCCAAGGCGGCTATTCGCTTTCGCCACAACAAGCGAGAAAACAAGATTAGCCAAAAGAGCGAAAGGGCCAAACAAGCTATGAATATCGCTATGTTCCGCATAACACCTTGTTGACGGGATACATCTCCACCAAAGGAAGCCCCCAGAAGGATCCCGGCTATCCCTAGGCCCCAAATGACCCACATCGGCCACCAACGTATTTTTCGATTTTCCGCTCCTTTCATTTCCGGTTACTAAAATCGGTTTTCACTCAACGCAAGATTTCGAATGGAGTAGCTCCAAGGGCAAGCGTTCCCGACAGTCCAATAAGAGTCGAGTGAAGCAACGCGGATAGATCTTTAATGTAGCGGCAATAGGATACCCCAATTATAACTACGTTTCAACGAGCTGCGATTGGTTCATTACCGTCCGTCTACGAATTCGAAACTTCGTGGCAACTTGGAAATCGAATCTACGAACGATCCATTCGTGAGAATTCGTGTAACTCGAAGGCGAAACAAACCGCAAACCTAATTGAAATCCTCACTCACTCGCCGCCGGAGTATATCCTTGGCGAAGGCGGCATAGAGCCAAACCCCATCGGGACTGATGCGGGCATAGTTGCATCGCGGGCGGCCATCCGGAGAGGGTACGACAATCAAGGGTCCCGACCCTTCTTTGCCCGCTGGAGACGCAATCTGAATGCCCAGAGCGGTACCACTGAGCAGCCGATCGCCGGACAAAGTCTGCATACCATCCAATCGTCCCAGTCCATCGGAAGGAATTCCTAATCGATAGGCGATCCGATGCCGCCCTGTCAGAGCGCTATCGCTTCCAATTGTGTATCCATGAATTCGACTCGAGTTGAATTCCGCTACGAGGAGAGTCCGTTGGTCGAGTGACAGCGATATTCCATTGGGAGCCCAACGCGTTTCCAAAGCCCTGGTCAATTCTCCTGATACAAGATCGATGCGCCAAACCGCTCGTTCAGCTGGATCTGAGAAGAAAATCGTTCCGTCATCCATGACAGCAATGTCATTGGACGCTGGTCCACGAGCCACCGGCACTTTGCCCCAGGTCAGCGGATCCCAAGCATATATCGTACTCGCCCCGCGAGCGCAGCCGTAAAGGCGACCGTCCGGTCCAAATGCGATTCCATTGGCTCGGCCTGTGTTGTCGTCCAACAAAGTCTTTTCACCCGTTTGGGCATCGACTTTGAAGAGTAAAGCCCGAGGCACGTCTGTGAAATAAAAATGCCCTTCCTCATCCCAGGCCATGCCTTCGGCGAATTGATTCCCATCCGAAATCAATTCCCACTCAGAACCTTCTTCGAAAATTAAATCCTGCCCATTGGAAGCGAGGACCAATAGGGGTAAAAATAGGACGATGCCGATCGCTGGGAAACTCCAATCAAGGAAAAAGAACCTTTTTCTCATTATTAGACCCTGATCTTTTTCGCGTAGCGAAACAAGGATTCAATGCGTCATGGCGTAAGTAATAATATTGATCCCCATTGGATAGGAGCTGCGCTCTGAATACTGGCGAAAAAAGCCTTCATCCTCCCCTTCACGTTCCCAACCATCAACCAAGTCATTATTGTGACATAGAATCACCATCATCCGTCCGCGATCGTCGAAGATTCCGTAGAAATGAGGATCCGGATCCTGCTCGATTCCGGGCACCGGGTGATAGCGATATCCCTGTCGCCAGAAGTGAATAGCGACCACCTGCGGCTTCTCCTTGAAGGAATAAACGTTATGGAAGATCTCGTGGTCCAATGACAATTCCTGAGGCTCGTACTCCGGCAGTACTCGCTTGATCTGCACATAGAAATGATCCCATTGCTCGGGGCCCCAAAACTCGTCCACCATGAGAAACCCTCCACTTAGCAAATAATCTCCTAAAGCTTCCGCTTCGGCATCGGTGAAAATCACCGAACGGGGAGCGATAATGAAGATGAAGGGATAATTCTTCAGGTCCGGATCTGTCAAATCGAGTACTACTGGATTAGGGTTCACTTTTATAGAAGTGAGCTCCTGAAGACGGTAGGAAATGTTCAGGTCCGCTTCCGGATAGTCCCCATCCCAGCCTCTAAAGTAGTGAGGCGTGTATCGAATGCGGGCAAAAGTGAATGCATCCTCCTCAAACTCTGGCTCGTTCTCCCAAACGGGAAATTCGCTGCGATCGGGATAGGAACGCATCCTGCCTCCTTGCCGAAAAGATCTCTGCGAAAAACAAAATTCCAAAAGCAGTATTGCAGCTAGCGTACCCAATATGATTCCAAGCCTCACCAGTAGTAGGGAAGCTAGGAGTCTCTAGGCCAACAAGTCAATCGCTACTGGACAATCAATGATACGGAAGCCCCTCCGTAAGCGATACGGAACTGTTGGCCATCACTCGATACGACCTCGTCGTTCGCATTAGAAAATCGTCCTTTCACTGAATCGGCAGTCAGGATCTCGAAACGCTTGCCCTTTTCAAGAAAGCCGGTGCTCGAAACGACAATCTGCAAATCTCCATCAAGATGCGCAAATCCGCCTATCTTCAATCCGCTATTTCCACTCGCTTCCAGTTCGACGATTAGTTGGCTTGAATTCGAAGATACGTAATCCGAAGAAATCTGCAGGGAGTTTCCAACCGATACGAGCCCTTGATTGAATACCGATGAATTGACCGAACCGCCGCCTCTTAATTCGCCTCCTCCCATTACATCCACCCAACGAAACGAGGAAACGATTCCCCCGCCTAACTCAAGAATGCCCTTATCCGAAACTCGTATTTCATTTCTTCCGTTAAGCTCAACTTCAGCCGGCACTTGCACAGTTTGAATGTAATCAATTCCGGTAATTTCGAGACCTAGTAAGGATGTACTCAGATCCACAGTCACTTGGGAATCACTGCTTCCTTCATTCGCGATGCGAGCCACCCAAGAAACTCTCGGATCCCCATCATCCGACATATGCGTAATCCCCTCGTTTGCATAAACGTAGTCCGACCAACTTTTCCCAAGCGAAAAAGCTCCCTCGTCCGGTCCAATCCACTCGTGATAGGTGTTGGCAAAGCCTTTAGGCTCATCGACGCGCTCGGCTAGCATTAATGTACGCAGCTCTATCACCATGTCGGGATATCTATCCGCCAGGTCTTTCGACTCACCCGGATCCTTTGTAAGGTTGAAAAGGGCAAAGCCCTTTTTTGACCGTATGAGTTTGTAGTCTCCTCGGATAATCGATTGGCCATTGCCCGCTTCATGTATCAAAAACTCCCTCACACGTTGATGGCCCCTCCCCGTCAAGGCTGGTGCCAAGGACACGCCATCCACGGCCAACGGGGCGGGCACGCCTGCCAGCTCACAGAAAGTCGGCAGCAGATCCGTTACATCCACGATGCGATCCGTTTTCGATCCAGGCATCATATCCTCCATAGGCTTAAAATCGGCCGGTAACCGCATCATCAATGGCACTCGAATCCCCCCTTCTTGAATACGCGTCTTGAAACCGCTTAAAACCGAGTTGGAAGCGAAGGTATTCAATCCCGCTCCTCTGGGGCCTCCATTATCCGATTGAAAGAC
>JAYZHU010000091.1:0-5762 GCA_036166175.1 Verrucomicrobiota bacterium
TAGGGAAGGACGCCCGCGTATCCATGCGGCCATGGTGGACTCAATGGACCAGGCGATAGGGACGATTCTCGAAGCAGCGGAGCAGAGGGGGGATTTGGATGATACCTTTGTCCTCTTCTTTAGCGACAACGGAGGTGTGAATAATGTCGCCAGCAATGGGGAGTTGAAAGGAGCGAAAGCCTCCGTTTACCAAGGCGGTATTCGTGTCGCCGCTGCGGGAATGTGGAAAAATGGAGGAATCGTAGGTGGTAAGCGCATACGTGAACGTATGGGCTATATCGACATTTTGCCAACAGTCAGGAGCATGATCGGCGTAACGGATTCACCTAAAAACCCGCTCGACGGTATCGATGTTCTCGACGCAATGAGGGGGCGGGCGAAGCTCGAAGATCGCCATTGGTTCAGCTATATCGACCAAAATTCGGACCAAGTCGAACGCCTGGCCGTCAATACGAATTTTTGGAAGCTGGTGATTCATCGGTCTGCCGCGGATGCCGAAGACCCCATTGAACCTACTCTGGAGCTATACGAGATTAGCAACGATCCCTACGAAAAACTGGATATCGCTAGACGGAACCCGGAAAGCGTTAAAAAACGGGCCGAGGCGATCGCCGAAGCCAGAAAGGATCTGACCCAAGCGATAGAAGAATTTCTGGCAATGGGGAAGGACGACCGAATACCCCGGTATCGTGAAGGGGCAGACACGACCCCGGCGCTACCAAATTGGTCGCCAACGAATTGAGGATCATTCGCGAACCGGGTTAATCTTCAGCAATTTTCGGATTTTAGGCATTTTACTCGACCAGATGGGTTTTTCCGTAGGAACTACAAAGGAGCTTAGGCTTTAGCAAATGAATCGATCTATCAGCAATTTGATCACCTTTATAATCGCAGCGTTAATCGCCGGATGGTGGACGTACGGGGAAGACCAGCGGCCCAACATCGTCTTCCTTCTGACTGATGACCAGAGTTTTTTCACGTTGGGATGCTACGGGACCCCGGACGTGCAAACTCCGAATCTCGATCGGCTGGCGGCAGACGGTCTCGTATTCGATCACCATTACGACACCACTGCCATCTGCATGGCTAGCCGAGCCAATGTGATGACGGGGAAATATGAATACAAAAACGGGACGAATTTCGAGCACGGCGATATGATACTGTCGCATTGGGAGCAGACCTATCCGATTTTGCTAAAGAATGCGGGCTACATTACCGCGTTCGCTGGGAAGTTCGGTTTTCTGGTTGCGAACGGACCGGATTCGAAAGGATACCTGCCCGAGGACGATTTCGATTGGTGGGGCGGGGGACCCGGACAGACCCATTACGAAACTGCCAAGAACAAGTCGATGGCGCGCTACGCTGAGGAGTATCCGCATTCGACATTGTCTTACGGAGCCTTCAGTCGTGATTTCATCGAAGAAGCGGCTAAGGGCGATAACCCATTTTGCTTGTCGATCAGCTTCAAGGCTGCCCATCGTCCGACCACTCCGGATCCGCGCTTTGATGATGTCTACAAGGGCAAAACCTTCACCAAACCTGGAAATTATGGTCGCGAATACAGCGAGCAATTCTCGAAGCAAAGTAAGCAAGGGAGGCAGTGGGTTCGATTTCACGATTGGAACTACAGCGATAATTACGATGAGGTCATGGCCATCTACCATCAGCAAATCTATGGAATCGATGTCGCCGTAGGAATGATACGCGAAGCGTTGGAGACGAATGGGGTGGACGACAATACCGTGGTGATCTTCACTTCGGACAACGGTTTTCTTTGCGGTTCGCATGGATACGGATCCAAAGTTCTTCCTTACGAAGAGGCGTCTCGCGTCCCGTTGCTTATGTACGATCCCCGACACCGGAATAGCGGCAAGTGCTATCGGACGCAATCGTTGACGGGGAATATCGATTTTGCTCCGACGATTCTGGAACTGGCCGGTTTGCCAGTACCCGCCGGGCTGGACGGCAAGAGCTTGCTCCCATTGTATGATGATCCGCAAGCGACCATCCATGACTCTATTCAGTTAATCAATGCTTGGGGGCCGATTGAAGCTCAGAGTTTGGGGGTCATCACCAAAGACTGGAAATACATCTACTGGCCCTATGGTGGTGATGGATTCGAACCCGCAGAGGAACTTTTCCACATTAGTCAGGATCGCTTGGAACTGGTAAACCGGGCCAAAATCAATCAAAGTCCCGAGGCATTGAGACAAATGCGGCGGATTTATGACCGAGCCGTTATTTCGTGGAAGAGCGACGCCGTGCGATATAATAACTATTCAGCCTACGGAGATTACTACGACCGGAAACTTTCCTGGTCGCGAAAGGCCGAGAGACTTCCGAAGTAGAAGGCGTTTCGACGGGAAATAGGGATCTTCCGAAAACGGGTCGGCCCTCTGGGGTATGCTGTTCTAGAAGCTGTGTGAAACGACAGGGAAACCTCGCTCTCAGCAAGCCGCGAGCAGTGCTCTGGACTGGTGTTTTTTAGAGGAGAATCATTACACGTGGGCATTAAGGGGCGATAGGGGGGTTCGCGGACAGAAACTCAGTTTTTATGAGGGAGAGAGTACGCGGCCTTTGAAGATTTGAAGGAGCGGGTTTCCGCCGCAATTTTATTTTGAGCTGTGTTGCAATTATCGCGTGGTAAACCCGCTCCTAAGCTGGAATTCCTCGGCAGTGTGCGCGTAGGCACCGAGTCGAACTAATGAACAGGTTATTGTTTACCCAGATTAAGTTGGCAGGGTTTTTCGCCTCACGCTGTGGCAAAGCGATTGCTCAAGATCGGCACGACCCGTTGAATGTCCAATGCTTGCCCGGTGGTCGGAATATTATTCAAATCTATGCGTCCCGGGAACTCTGTGGTATAGTATCGAATATGGAGAACATGAAGCCAAAGCCCGCTTATATTGATCGTCGTTCCTTCTTGCGGGGAGCGGGAGCGGCCATCGCGCTGCCGTTTCTGGAATCGCTAAATTTGTCTCGATCAGGTCTGGCAGCGACCAAGTCCCAAGCTACACCCATGCGAATGGCCTGCATTGGTCTGAACTACGGCCTCTATCCTGGCGATTTTTTCCCGTCTGAAGCGGGTCGCGGCTACCAGCTTCCCAAACTTCTAAAGCCCTTAGCGCATTTGCGCGACGAATTTACGGTATTCTCTCAGCTCGATCAACCGGGCATTAAAGGCGGACACGAGGCGGTGCACACTTACCTATCCGGTATCATGTCCAACAAAGCGAAAGCGATGCCGGAGGGAAATATTACCGTCGATCAAAAGGCGGCCGAGTTCGTAGGTTCGCAAACGCGCTACCCATCCATTCCCATTGGCATTGGGGGAGGGAGTATTTCCTGGACGAGAAACAGTGTGGAGATTCCACCCATTTCCGATTTGCAAAGCCTCTTCGATGCCTTGTTTCAGGAGACGCCAGAATCGAAAAAACAACGCCTGGCGACCTCGTACAAGCTCAATAGCAGCATACTCGACGTCGTTCGCGACGATGCCGCGGCTCTAAAAAAACGCATCAGTAAATCGGACACCGAAAAGCTAGATGAATATTTCACTTCTATCCGGCAGGTAGAGCAGCGTTTGGCTCAATCATCTGCTTGGCTATCCGAGCCGAAACCCAAGACCGAATACCGGTTGCCCCGTCCCATTCCCACTGATTTTTATCACGAAGTGCCGCTCTTCTATGATCTCATGCGTTTAGCTCTGGAGACGGATTCGACTCGGGTCTTGTCCTGCGCCATCAACGGCTGGGGTGGCGATTCCGGACTCCCGGGAGTGACCCAAGGATACAATTTCCTTACCCATCATGGGCAAGACATCGATCGCCTTGCGCAGCTATCGATAATCGAGACTTTTCATAGCAGGCAGTTCGCGCGATTCCTGGACGAACTGAAACGGACTCAAGCTTCGGACAGCGAATCTCTGCTTGATAAAACGATAGTCTTATTTGGTAGCGGAATGGGAAATGCCAGCTCTCACTCGAACCGAGACTTGCCGCTAGTCCTTGCCGGCGGGGGATTCCGGCACGGCGAACATATGTCATTTACCAAATCCGGCACTCGCCAGACACCAGCCTGCAACGTTTTCGTATCCATGCTGCAGCAATTTGGTCTAGAGATCGATCAGTTCGGCACGAGCACGGGAACCCTAGAGGGACTGACGTAATGATGCTGGTTCAAAAAAGGGTGAAAATCCTAATCGTCGGTTTTTTCGGGGGTATGACTGTCTATGCCCAAATTCTGGATGCCGAGATCGATCCACAAAATTTCCTGCAGGAATATTGCATCCACTGCCACGGTGAAGAAAAGCAAAAGGGGGATCGTCGATTCGATGGTCTCGGCTTGGATTTTTCAGATGAAGACACTGCCTTTGCGTGGCAGGAAGTTCTGGATATGATTAATCTGGGCGATATGCCGCCAGAAGAGGAAGCTCCTCCGTCAAACAAGGAGACCAAGGCCATCGTCAGTTGGATAACAGGCAATCTCGAAGAGGCCTACGCCTTGCACGCCGAAGAGGCCGAAACGAATCTCCGTCGTCTGACCCGATATGAATATCTCTACACGATTAGGGACCTGTGCGGCGTTAATATCGATTCCTTCGATCCCACCAGTTCCTTCCCCCCCGATAGCCGCCACGAAGGCTTCGAGAATCTTGGCGAGAAACTGACCCTTTCGGACTACTTGCTGGAAAGGTATCTGGAAGCAAGTTCGCAAGTGATAGATAAGGCAGTCGGGACCTACAATTTGGATCACTACGTCGACGAGCGCTTTGCTCCTGACGATATGTGCGATCGAGCCTTCCACTTCAGGCCGCAAATTTGGTTCGAAGTGAATGTCGATGGCAGTTACGTCGATGTCGGCCATGGCGATCGTAAGTCCGACCGCGTTTACGCGGATCGCTTCAAAGGCGTTCCCTCGGATGGTTACTACACTATTCGAGTAAAAGCGGAGGCAATCAACCGAATCAATCGCTATGATCCCGATCTGCTAGGCATTGACCCCGATGAGCCCATCAAGATGGAAGTCCTCGTAACGGATCCAAACGTCAATTATCCAGGCAGAAGATATAACGTTTCAGACCGTGTTGTGGCCAGCATTCCGCTGCTGGATCATCAAACGGAGATGTACGAAATCCAAGCCTGGATGGACAAAGGCTTTGTACCTGTGATTCGCTATGCGAATGGGCCTCAGCCCTTCAAAGGGGTTCTGACTCGAATCGCTCCAAGGTATCATCCAGAGGTACTGCCGACCAACTGGCGCGACGGTGTGGCTGCTACTCCTTCCGAAAATCAGGAAATCTATCTTTCCGATGTTTACGAGGGCCCTCGTATGCGCATTCACTACATGGAGATACAAGGACCCATCTCAAGCGACGCTGAAATAGAAGCGGCCAAGTATCTATTTGGAGAGCAAGGAGATTTGAACTCCATGGGCGACACTGAACGGACCATCGAACGCTTTCTCAACCGAGCATTCCGGCGTCCTCCTTTGCCTAGCGAAATTTCCCGCTATCAAGATTATTGCGAGGCCCTGGTTGAATCTGGTCAAAGCCTGAAGGAAGCTACACTGACTACCTTCAAAGCGATTCTCTGTTCGCCAAACTTCATCTATGTCGAAGCTCCTCAAAATTTCGATGGCGGTAGCGGATCGATCGAAACGGAAGAGGCGGGCCAATACGCATTGGCATCTCGCTTGTCTTATTTTCTCTGGAGCTCCATGCCAGATAGGAAGCTTTTCCAAGCGGCTGAGGCGGGTCATCT
>JAYZHU010000092.1:0-12201 GCA_036166175.1 Verrucomicrobiota bacterium
GTGTCATTTAAATTCTCCTTATTTTATGTTTTTAAGCCATCTTTCCGCTAACTTTTTGTAATGTTTTTGCGATGGTTCGTATCAAAAGATTGAAAAAGAGGAATGCATATTATGTGCCAACCATGCACCGCAAAGATCAGTGGATTAAAATTAATCTCTAGGCGAGGGGATGGCAGCAAGCTCAACGCATTGAGGAACGAAGAGAGGACACTAGGAATGTTGTCATGCAAGAAGAGTATGAAAACGTTTTAGCTAAGGCTAGATAGAGGACTAGATAGCTAGGTTCTAGAAATAATTAGTTCTGCTCAAATGAGCTATGGAGGCAATTAACTCCTCTGCCTCATCCATGTTTTGCCTAAGAAATTCCTCTAAGTTTGATATGCGCGTCACCCTCCAGTGATTCTCAATCTTATTGAGCTTAAATTCTATTTTTACCAACTCTCCTGAATCAGGATTTTCCCTTCTAGTCCTAGTTCTGCTATCTTTCCAGATCGGTTAAGATAGGACATTCGGAAAGATTCTAAGGTATTTTTAAGATCCGATTCTGTTTCCTTGTTTTCTATTGTTTCAACTTCATCCTTCCAGAAATCATCAGAACTTTCTTCAATCAGGTTCTCTATCAATGGTTTGAATAATGAGACGAGGCCTACGGCAAAATTCTTTGAATCAAAGAAAGAGCTTTCAGAACTTTCTTCCGTATCCATTTCTTCAATAAATTAATTAAATAAGTCATCAACTAACTCTTCAATGATTCCATCTGTATCAATATACTTATCAAACAATAACCTATCTTTTTCATGAACAGATTTTTGTATCTGAATTAGGCTGTATTGGGGCGTGTTTATCCAATAGTTGTATCCAATCCCCCCTGCTAATAAGAGGGCAGCTAAAATGATGGATACTATCGATATTCTTTTCATAGTTGAGTGGCTTCTTTTAGAATCACTCCATGTTTGCTTCTGAGGAGTTTGGTCTCTGAATCGATTTTAGTCTACCCGATGCCAGATGTTTTTCTGTATCCAAGGGCTTCCCTCTGGACCGATCCCTCTGATTTCAATCGTCTCGGTGTTGCCATCCTCGGAGAAACTAATTGTTGCGTTAAACTCGCTCTTAGATCCATCCGGTGCAGTCAAGCTGGTATGCCTCACCCAATGAGTATCAGTTCTGTGGATAGTGTGAACGCTTATCGCTCCTGTTGAACTAGTATAAACAGTCCGAATCTTTTTAGCGGAGTAGTCATAAAAAATGAGTGCTGTGGACATTGAGTTGGGTCCCGCTACTTCCCTAATCATTGCATGCCCCCCTGATGCCATCCTAGCTTCAAAATTGTATGTTTGCGGCTCTCCATTTCCACTACCCACCGATCCACTGCTTGCGACTGATGACACCTGTCCCGTCCATTTACCAACTGCTAGCGTGCAATAATCTTTAAAGTCATCTAAACTGGCAACACCAACCGATTCTGTTTGGTCGCTCAGTAGATCAACGGAGCATAAAAGATTAGCAGGAAAGACAAAAAGTGCTGTTATAAGTAAATATTTCATGCTGATAGCTAACTACCGGTTGATCAGCTTCTTGTGAAGCCCTTTTAAAATGCTCTATGCGGAAATATCTCAACGTCCATTGAGTAGTGTCTCGCCATCTCCCTTAGCCTTTCCAAGTGCTTCTCGTCGCCCCTGTCTTTCAGCACAGGAACAATGCCAGCCTTCTTGCCTGTCTGCATCGCGTAATTAAGACTCTGGCCAATGGCCTCCGCCCATTTGTCCGCAAAGTCCACTTCAATGGCGTGTGTGTCCGTCAGGATGTCGCAGCGAGTGCCGTCAGGCATAGTAACTTCAGTTCTTCCTCCAAGCTTCTTGGCATATTGCTATTTGTAATATAATTATGGATACGTTTTAGAATAGCTAGACGTAGAAGATCTTGATGCAGCTTCCTGATTGTGATAATGCTACGTTCCAGCTTTTCGATCCCAATGTCCCCCTTTTGAATCGGTGCGGCCTGAGTGGGAGAAAACCACTTGTGTTAGACCGAGAGGGAGTAGAATTAAGGAGAATAGCCTCATAAGTGGAAAGAGAGCTTGATAGCTCATTGTTCAGGTGTCAAAAATAGGAATGCTAGGCAAGTGATTCGTAGAAATTTTCTGTGAGGATAATGAGAATGAGAGGCCGAACAAGATGAAAGCAGGGGCGATCTTCATTATTTGCTTTGTATTTCTCCCAATCATTATTGGAGTTTTGGGGAGCTCTGCAGATCAGTGAAAATGCTAGCTCGTTTTCTAGCTTTCCTTTTTACCTGTATTCAATTTTCAGTTTCAGGAAGGAGTCCAGAGCAGATTGAGAAGTGGCTTGAAGAAAGCTCTTGGTCAACGGACGCACAGTACAACCTAGGCATTGCTCACATGGAAGGCGATGGCGTCCTTGTAGATAAGCCAGAAGCTGAACCGTAGGGCAATAATTTTTTCTGGGGGCTGTTGATTCGTTCAACCCCTCTTGTGACGGGGAAAACAGCACTTTTATGGATTACAACCTAATTTAGAAAATACCTAAAATCGGCCAAAAATGGCATAAATTGGGCCAAAATTAACGTATTTTGGCTGTTTTTGGACTAAAATGACCTGTTTTCGGTCAAAAATGAAAATGGCCCATTGAGATGCTGGGAAGGTAGCCCCAAGGTGTTGGGCGAGTAGATCGTTTGAACCGTCCAGATCGTCTTTAATTGAGTCGTCAGCAGCAACCAGAATCTGGGCAGCAGTCGGATGAAGGTTCGGGATCAAGGCCCTCCACTTGTTCAGGGATGCCGCATTTATCTTTCGCGAGACAGTCGGTTTGAGTCGGGGTCAAAAGAAACCTATCTTTGTCAATCGAAAGACCATAGCGTCCTATCGTGTCGCGCTGGTATTCAATCTCTACTTCGAGATTTTCCAAACCAAGGGTATCTTCTGCAATTTCGATTATTTGAAGAATCTTTTGAGGCTGAATTCTGTGATCGTAGTCATTTGCACTCCAAAGCTGAAAAGTGATGACTTCTTCTGCGCGGACAGTGCCTCCGCAGTCGACGTAAAGCTTACTCGATTTGCCGACTTCAGTAACATGGAAATGCGGAGGGACGTATTCACCACTGGGCAAGACGAAGGTGATTTCGTCGCGTTGTTGCAGATAATCTTTGAGCTCCTGAAGGTTCATGATTTGTTTATTTTACTGGCTCTGGAATAGCGTATGGAGTGATTTCACAGCATAACTGGGACAGGGATGGGCCTATGGGACGACATTTTTTTATGATGGCAGTTGATGAATATACATTGCGATGCTGCCGACCCCCGCGACCCCTGTCCCCCTAGTCGGTTGTGGTACTTACGACCGTTCGGACTAGCTGGACACCTTGCTTTGGGTAAAATGTTCACTAGAGAGTTTTGGTGGAGCACTTCTGGAGTATTTGTCAAAAGATGACAGGTACAAAATATCATATGGTTCTGCGTTTAATATATATATATTACATACAAACAAAAAGTTATAAATATATACACTAATGAGCAGGCTGTTTTCAAATGCTGAGACCCAAATAGCAAAGGTAGCCCCCCAGGAGGCAGGCCCCCGTCCATTTCGTCAAACGGGACGTGCAGATAAAGGTGGACGCCTGGAAAATCAGCATCAGTACAATCATTGCCGGAAATATAAGGGTAAAAAAGTCCGCGCTGGCCGTGAGTCCTTTAGGTGTGACTGCTGCCGATGCTCCCGCGACAAGCAAGATATTCAGAATGTCCGCTCCTACCACATTCCCGATCGCCAATTCGCCATGACCCTTTCGCACTGCCATGACTGAGGTTACCAATTCTGGCAGCGATGTCCCAAAGGCCACCAAGGTCGCCGCGATTACTGATTGCGGCACATTCGCCCGAATTGCCGTTTCCTCGACGGCATGAATCAGAACGTGCGAAGTGGAAATCACTACTACGAGACCAAAGATGATCTTCGTGATAATGACCCAGGTGGATCCTTTCTCATCAGATTCCACTCTAAACTCGCTTTCCACATTCTTGGCCCAACGGGCGGAGATCCAAAGATAGCCGGCTAAGATCGCCAGAAAACAGAACCCCGCTGTTTGCGGGAATCTGCCTCCCTCGACAAAGATTGATCCCAGATTGCTGAACGGGAGACAGACGATGATTATCAAGAACCCTAAGCCCAAGCAAAGCAGTCCCTGCCGACGCATCAAATACAGATCGATCGGCACATGCCCCACTAGAGCAGCCAACCCCAAAATCAAACCCGTATCGCAAATCACAGAGCCTACTGCGTTACCCAAGGCCAAATCTGGTTTCCCCTCAATGGCCGACATTACCGATACCGTTACTTCCGGGAGCGTCGTTCCTAGACTAACAATAGTAGCTCCAATAATTACTTTGCTGATACCATGTCTCAGCGACAAGATTACCGCTTCTTCTACAAGGATATCGGCACCTTTGCCCAGCGCCGCCAGGCAAACTGCGATGATTCCGAGCAAGGCTATCAAGGGCAATCCCCGAACGAACTCCGTAAGTATCTCTTCCATATTTCCAGCGGGAAACCTACCTAATGCTCGCGGATTAATTGGCCTCAGTTAGTCCTAAGTCAAGGCATCTCCAAGTTTCAACCTTGCATCCATTTTCCTCGCGCTTAAAGCCGCAAGAAAGAATGCAGGCTATAACCCTTCAGAATGAATTCCGTTTCGGCGGGATCGAGCGGCTTTACGGAAAAGGCTCAATCGAGCGTCTACGAGCCGCCCACGTCATCATCGTAGGGATTGGCGGTGTCGGTTCTTGGGTTGCCGAATCGCTCGCCCGCTCGGCCGTGGGCGAGCTAACGCTGGTGGATCTCGACGACATCTGCGAGAGCAATATCAACAGGCAAATCCACGCCTTGGACGGAATGGTAGGAAAACCGAAAGTCGACGTCATGGCGGATCGCTGCCGTCTTATTAACCCCCAAATCCGGATTCGGGCCATCGCCAAGTTTTTCACGGAAGCGACTGCGAACCGCTTGCTGGATATCCAATACGACTACGCGATGGACGCCATTGACAGCGTTACGCATAAATGCACATTGATCGACAGCTGCCGGAAAGCGAAGATACCCATTATCGTATCGGGAAGCGCCGGAGGCAGAATTGACCCAAGCCAAATACGAATAACCGACCTGACTCGGTCTTACAACGACAAGCTCCTGCAAAGGGTCAGGAAAAAGATGCGCCAGGATTATGGATACCCTAGGGAACGCAGACGACGCTTCAAAATCGAATGCGTGTTTTCCCCGGAAGCGGCTCGATATGCCGAGATTGACTTATGTGAAGGCGAGCTGCCCACTAGCCGACGGCTCGACTGCTCGGGCGGCTACGGAGCCGCTGCCCACATTACGGGGGCCTTTGGCATGATGGCTGCATCCCGTATCGTCGAAAAGATTTGCTCAAAAGAAAGCTGAATGCGTTTAACGGACCTAAATCGCGTGGGAGGCATTGGCGCCAATTCCCTCTACGTCGAAATCGATGGATTCAATCTGATCATCGATTGTGGACTAAACCCGAAACTTGCAGGCTCGATAGCCACTCCCGATTTCTCCATTATCGAGAACATCGAAATCGATCTCATATTGATCACCCATTGCCATCTTGACCATATCGGATCTTTGCCCCTGCTGATGCAAGCACACCCGGAAGCTCGAACGATCATGAGCCAATCTAGTCAGATGCTGATCGAACGCATGCTACACAACTCTTGTAACGTGATGAAGCGGCAACGGGCTGAGCAGAATATTTCGGAGTATCCGCTTTTCAATCACGATGACGTGGATCGCGTTGCAGAGAGATTCGAGACGGTTTCATTCGAGGAAGTCTCGAGCCTATCGAAAAACGGCAGAGAACTGAAAACGGTACTTCACCAAGCCGGCCATATAGCCGGCGCCGGAGGCGTTGAAGTCATATGCGAAAACAAGCGCTACTTCTTTACCGGCGACGTCTTGTTCGATCACCAGAAAACGCTCTCTGGAGCCCGCTTCCCGGAAAGCAAACAATTTGATGCCGTCATACTGGAAACCACTCGCGGGGAAACCGAAAGAGAGCCCGGCAAAACCCGGGCTTCGGAGACCGACCGCCTCCTTTCTACAATCCGCAACGTTCTGAGAAGAGGAGGATCGGTTCTCATTCCCGTTTTTGCCCTAGGACGGATGCAGGAGATACTTACGATTATCAACGAAGCTCGCAAAACGGGAGATATTCCAGAATGCCCCGTATTCGGCGCTGGCTTGGGCCTTGCGGTCGCCGATCATCTCGACCAAATCTCAAAACGTACCGGCCAAGCAAAATTTTCGAGGAGAACAATCAAAGAGCTTCGCCTAAGGCAACCGCCTCGGCAATTAAAGCCCGGAAAAGAGCCACCGCAACAAGGGATCTACATCGTCAGCAGCGGGATGCTAATCGAACGTACGCCTAGCTACGTCCTAGCCGCTTCCCTTGTAGCCCAGAGTCGAAATGCGATTTGCTTCGTCGGGTATTGCGACCCGGACACTCCAGGAGGCAAGCTTCTCGAAACTAAGCCTGGAGAAACCTTCCTTTTTCAAGCACTCGACTATCAAACGACTATTAGAGCCCAAATAGAACGATTTGAACTGAGTGGTCACGCGGACAGAGACGAGCTATTGGCCTTCGCTCTCTCGACGTGCCCCGACACCATTGTGCTCACTCATGGCGATCCGGGCGCTCGGGCCTGGTTCGCCGAAGCTTTGATTGAAAACGAGCCGAGTCTGAAAGTCGTCGATCCTAGGCCACTTGAGCCAATCAAGATCGACTGACCCACATCTCCACTTACTATGGAATATCGTGTTCTCGGTGACAGTAATATCTCAGTATCGGAGATCGGTCTCGGTTGCTGGACCCTAGGAGGCTTGAACAACAAGAGCGGACACGATTCTGGATGGGCGCCGGTAAACCCAAGTGAAGCGGAAGAAGCAGTCGTTTTAGCAATCGAGAAAGGCGTCAACCATTTCGACAATGCAGACGTTTACGGGAACGGTCAGGCCGAAATACTCCTGGCGAACATCCTAGATCGCCTTGGAGAAAAAAACGAAGATTTCATTATTTCCTCCAAAGTGGGATTTCACTCTGATGGACCTAAGCACGCTTATACGCCCGAAAACATTAGAAGCCAGTGCGAAAAGTCGCTGAGAAATCTAAGGCGCGACTACATTGACATTTACTACCTGCACCACGGGGACTTCGGCGAAGACGATCGCTTCCTGGAGCCTGCTGCGGCAATGATGCGGAAACTGCAAAAAGAAGGAAAAATCCGCCTCATCGGCCAATCCGCCTACAAAACCAGCCATTTCGAGAAAGCCGTGCCCGTTCTAAAACCCACCGTTCTGCAAAGCTGGGCCCACATGATGGATACGAAGTTTGTCGTCGAAAACGGTTTGGTGGGGCAGCTATTGAAAAAGAATCGGCTGTCATTCATCGCCTTTAGCCCCCTCAATCAGGGAGTATTGACGGGGAAATACTATGGCAAGGATGCTCCTCTGTTCGAAGCGGGCGATCATCGGCGAAACTCGCGGAAATTTTCGAACGATTCTCTTCGATCGATCGACATCAAGCTGGACGCTCTGAAAAGCCGATTTGGCGACGATGAATTCACGCTTCCCAGCGTCGCCCTGCGCTTCATTCTTAATTATCCGAATGTCGCCAGCGTGATTCCAGGTTTCCGAAACCGGCCGCAAGTAGAGCAGAATCTAGTTGCTGTAAAACGCGAGCTCAGCGGCGACGACATGGAATTCATTGGGGATCTATTCCAAACCGCTTAAGCGAGCATTCTATTGGACGCTCTCTAAAGCCTGTTGGTATTGGGGCTGTTCTGGATTCAGGCTCAACGCCTTTCGCAGCGCTTCCGTCGCATTAGCGTTTTGGCCGGTTTGCAGGTAGGCAACCCCAAGATTGTACCACCAGCGATCCTGGCTAACGTCCTTCTCGACCGCTACCTCCATCGCTTCAATAGAACGTTGCGTGTCACCTTTTTCCGCATACAGCAGCCCCTCTCCAAACCAGAGAATCCCCAAAGAGGAATCGATAAGCTTGGCATTCGAGATTTTTCTCAGCGCCCCATCCAGATCCCCTACTCGAGCAAACATGATAGCAATGTCGTAAAGAAGATGGGCATTGTTTCGATCGAAACTAGCAGCTTTTTCCGCTAGTTGCTTAAGTAGGGCGATATCTCGCTGCTTAACGGCAAGCTCTGCCCGTCTCAGGGCTCCAGCAGGCCGATCCGCATTCGCTTCAGCATACTCCAGCCACTCCTGAAAAGCGCTTTGGCTCGGATTATACATCATCGAAAGCGTATCCGCAGCCTGGTTGCGAACCAGTCTAGAAGAATCGTACAACGCTCTTTGAATATCAGAAAGCCTGTCTCCTCGGTTCGAAAGAATTCTCAATGCCGATTCCCGCTCCACCGGCGACTTCGATTTCATCCCCTTCAAAGCGGCGTCCAGACTTTCAGGCGTACCTGGCGCCATTGCCCCGAGAATCCTCAAGTAAGCCGATCGCCAATACACGTTTTCCTCTTTCTGCAACAAGCCATGCACTTCCGCCCACGAGTCAGAATCGCCATTGTAGTAAGCATCCAATACCCTGGCCCTTTCTCTCAACTCCTGTCTTAGTTCGGAGTTAGGAAACCAGCTTTCAACAGCATCCCGAGCCCATTCAACAGGCTTATCTCCATGACACGCCTGGCAGGCATTGGGAACACCATGCTCAATGGTCATATGCGGATCCGGAATGGTGAAGCCATGATCCCTGCGAGCATCCCGTTGCATGTAGAGGCGGGTGGGCATGTGGCACGACACGCACTGGTTACCCGCGCTTTCCAGGGGATGGTTGCTGTGGGTAACCGGATCCACAATCGTAACCTCGTTCAAGCCGGTAGCGTGGCAGCGCATGCAAAGCGAATTGTCCTCAATCGGCAGGATAGTCTCATGCGAATGGGCGTTGTGGCAATCCAAGCAGCTGACACCCTTGTGCCCCATCCGACTCATCTTAAGCGATGCGAAAACGTAGTTCTCTTCGTTGGCTTTGCCATCTACGAAATAAGCATTCGGAAGATCGGGAAGCACCAAGCGGAAATGGTCATCGAATTTTTCTCCCGCCTTGAAGCCGTTGGCTGTCAACTCCTCTCGCCGTGCATGGCAACTAGCGCAGTTATCCATAGCCAATTCGATATTCAGCTCAGTTTCCTTTGGCTCATGATTTCCCGCTCGGGCAGCGGCCACATGCTCCTCCATTCCAGAATGGCACTGCACGCAAGAGATCCCCTCAATTTTCCACTCGCTGTCATAAGATCCGGCCCGTAAATCGTAATTCTTCTTGAAGTCGGTCATGTGGCACCAAGCGCAGTTCGAATTCCAATTCATTCCTTGCTGGCTCCAGTGCCCCCAATCTCCCTGGTTCCTGTCTTCATCTCCAAATACATTAAACCACTGCTTTTTGTGAGGGTCCCAGGTCAGACCTTGAATTTGGTAGTGACCCTCTGGAAAGGAGACTAGGTACTGGCGGATCGGCGTTTCCCCTATAACGGAATCCACTTCGCTGGGAAGGCCCGAGCCCACCTCCTCGATACTGAAATCAGGATCCGTCCCGCTCAATCGATAGATTCTTCCAGCTTGGTCTTCGACCTCTCCTCGGGAAAAGGCTTCCAGATCTTTCTCCGGATCGAGTCGCCGATGAGCCAGATGGTGGTGGCTTCCTAGCCAATCATTGTATTCAGCTTCGTGACATTCTCGGCAGGTTTCCGTCAAATACCAATCCGGGTGCTCTGCCGAAGCAGCCACTTTGGCTCCAGTACTCTCCGAATTGTCGCTGGAGCGTTTCTCAGAGCTGTCCGAAGTCTTTTCAGATGAACAACCGAGAAACGTCACCGTTATTGCGTTGATGGCAACGACCGCGGAGGCCGCTGCAAAAAGGCGTTTTCTCAAATTCCGTTTTTGGGTTAATCTCATGCAGTCCCGATTTGTAAACAGGATGGATAAGAGAGGAGCCCGCAAAGAGTTGAAAGCAAATTCTCCCGATTACCTGGCCGAGCTTGCCATGAACACCAGGATCAAACGAAATGACTCTCGTGATTGAGCTGAAGGCATGAGGGCAAGATGAAGGCTAGCAACTCGATGCGTCTACTCGCCTGGTTAGCGATTCTAGTTACTCTCGGCTTTGGTTTGCGGCCATTCAATTTCTATTCTCGCAACGACGTGGCCTTCGATCCTGAAACATCCAGTTTGATATTCCACGGACAAAGCGAGCAACGCCACTACTGGCAACGCGGGATCGCCTATACCAACGATCCCTTCTTCTTCGCTTCCGAGAGTCCTTTTACGATTGTATTCCAGCTTACGCCGAGCCGATGGCCTCTGGGGCAGGGAACAATACTTGAGCTGGACGACAACGGAATCCAGCCTCCGCTGATTCTCGCCCAATGGAAGAATCACCTCGTCATCAGGAGTCGCCGCTCTGAGGGATACCAGGGGCGGCCCTATCGAGAGATGGGTGTTTCGAATATTTTCGAAAAGGATACGACCATAAACTTGGCGATCAATTGCGACGGAGAGAGGACCGGCGTATTTGTTAACGGAAAGCTGGCAGAATCACGCCCCTATCAATTAGTTGAGTCCCGTTCCTCGGTTACGGCACGCCTAGTCATGGGCAATAATGCCACAGGTGAATTGCCTTGGTTCGGGTCCTTGTCTCGCTTCGCCTTATACAATCGAACCCTTGGGCAAGAAGAACTTGATGAAGATCCTCATTCGGCGACGTTGAGCTACCGATTCACCCAACGATTCATCGACCAAGTTCCAAACCTAGCTAGTATTGACGCCCCGTTATTCATACCTCGACGGTTTCAAACTCCCGACTCAAAGCGGTTTACCCCTATCGGCACCCTAAATGATCCTGAAAAGAGGCAAACCTACGACATGGCGATCAATCTTTTCGGCTTTCTGCCAGCAGGATTCGCCATCGCCATTCTTCTCAACCGACGCATGGGAAATCGCTTAACTCTAATGCTCAGCGCAGCTCTGCTTTCGAGCGCTCTAAGTTTCGCCATCGAACTGTTGCAGGTCCATCTTCCTACCAGGGACCCGAGCTACATCGACTTTGCGATTAACAGTTTCGCAGGAACCATCGCCGCTACCTGCGCGGCACTCACCCTGCGAAAGAACGCTCGTAAGAAGCCACAATCAAGTATTCACGCAATCCAGTTCTGATAGTCGCCTACGCTCGAAAGGCCAGCGTTATTTCGTGGATAATCGATTCAAAGGAACCCATTCAGGACCGCGGAAGTCGGACAGATTGTGATTGCCATTGAGACAATAAGTCCTAAGATTATAGGAAAAGGTAGCTGTATAGCAAAAACTCATAAAATTAATGAGTCATGAAAAGAGCATTTGCACTACTATTGTTTCTCTCGTGCTTCGTTCGCCCGACTTTAGGGAATGAGGAACAAGGGGAATACACATATGAAGCAAATCTAACCAGCGACGACGTCGATCTGTTTATTCAGGTCGTTCGACAACCGCTATTTCCAGAAAATCTGAGAAACGCTGGATTTTCCAGAGGACGCGTAGACATGCTTCTGGAACTGCACCACGACGGCGAGCTACGGGATTGGCTTGTCACTGAAGCCAATCACAAGGATTTTGCCGAAGCCGTGGAGAGGGTAATCGATGCGTGGGAATTCGCACCGCCGAAAAAGGACGGGAAACCTATCTCATTGGTGGTCCCCATTCGAGTAAACTTCGAGGCAGGATCGGACGTCATCTCGTTCGATATGTCCGCCGGTCTAAACCACTACATGCTTTTGGGCTCTAACTACGATCCCGCCCAATCAATCAAGATCGCGGAGGTCGACAAATTGGACAATTTCCCTGAGCCCGTCCATGTCGTTAAACCAAGAGCGCCTCGTTCTTGGATCGAGAAGAACAACGATACCGTAGGAGTGTTTCGCTTCTTTATCGATACCAAAGGAGAGGTACGCCTAGCCCATGTGGATCATGTTGAAGGTGAAATCGACGTTCGGCTGCTTGAAGTCGCTCAGGACGCTTTGGAACAATGGCAGTTCTCGCCACCAACAGTGAACGGAAAGGGCGTAGTCGTAGAGGTTAAACAGCCGTTTCACTTCAGTCTACTAAACTGAAAACAGACGAG
>JAYZHU010000093.1:0-5378 GCA_036166175.1 Verrucomicrobiota bacterium
GGATTGAAAGCAAGATTCGTGATCTGACTAGGATCAGACATCATATCATAGAGCTCCTCAGTTTCGTCGTTGTAGCGAATGTAGGCCCAACGCTCAGTACGGAGAGCGTAACCGCTACCGTCGATGGAAAGAGCCGCTTCCCTCACCCGTTGATTCGGATCATTCAAGATGGGCACCAGGCTCTCGCCCTGAACTGAATCGGGAATCGATAAACCCGTAAGTTCAGCCACCGTTGGAAAGATGTCCATCAGTTCAACCATAGCCGCAGACCGCCCCCCTCGAAATCCCGGAGCTGAAATTATGAGAGGCACTCTGAGAGCCTCCTCGTGCAGATTGCTCTTCTGCCAAAAATGGTGCTCGCCGAGATGATACCCATGATCACTGATGAACACGATTACCGTCTCATCCCTTAGCCCCTGGGCTTCCAACTCATCGACAATGCGGCCTACTTGCTCGTCCATGTAAGTAACGGTCGCGTAATAGCCAGCCCACATGCGCTTCTGATTATCTGGATATTTTCCAATCGGGTCCTTTGTGGAAACGACATTCGGAAATCCCATGGGCGGAATATCGTCGTGATCGTCCTCAGGCACGTACGGCAGCTCGATGTCTCCTATCGGATACTTGTCGAAATAGCGCTGCGGCGCCACCATGGGATAGTGAGGCCGAACAAATCCTGCCGCCAGGTAGAAAGGCTCATTTTTGCGTTGACGAATGAGCTCGATCATCTGGCTGGCTGTCTTGTAGTCAGGCTGATCCGAACCATCACCCTCGTAACTAACGGTGACGAACCACCGGTGCGGCATAGCCGTCGAATAGCGGCCTCCCAAATCCGAAGTGAAGATATTGAGATTCAAGCAGGCATAATCGCCTACGGTGTGAGCTTCCAGGCCAGGCGAATTATAGCTCTCGAGCCAAGTCGATTCGATATCCAGACCATCCGTGCCAGCAATAATGTCTCCCGGCACTTTCATGTGGTAGATTTTGCCAACTCGAGCGCTAAAGTAGCCGTTATCGATAAAGTGCTTGCCCATATTGATCTCGGTCTCGCCTTCATAGCGGCTATGCATGAAAGATCGGCGAGACGGGGCGCATGAAGTACCTTGGCAATAGGTTCGATCAAAAACCATTCCCTCATGAGCCAACCTATCGATATTAGGCGTCTCGCAAATAGGATCTCCGTATGCACCGAGAACGCTCGCTTTCAGATCATCGGATATCAAGAAGAGCACGTTCTTGATTTTGGACTCCGCGACGACGGAGACAGCTGCCAGCCAAATTAAGATTAGAACGAGTATTCTCATTGCAGTACTGTATTGGGTTGATGCCTCAGGGACCGTATTCGGGCTTCAGCATTTGCCCTGTTTGCGGCATGGCATCGATCGCTTGCTGTAGCATCGCCCGGGTTGCTTCTGCGTAGCTCGTGCCATCGCCAGGAGCTATAGGGTCGACTTCGAAGCGATCGGTAACCGCATAAAAAGATCCGTTTTGGTAAAGCTTAAAGTGCTGATTTTGAGCCCAAATGATTTCCCGATCTCGAATGCCCATTCCATGCTTCTCAGCAGCGGGTTTGTATTTGGGAAAGTAATATTGCGTGATTACCGTTTTGGGATTCCCTACTTTTCCAAGGCATTGCGGCCAAAAGCTCCGTCCATCCAATTCGACCTTCGGCAGTTTGGATTCCGTCAATTCAGCCAAGGTAGGAAGCACATCCGAGAAGTCTATGAGATCATTGTTTACAATGCCCGGTGGAACGACCGTTGGGCAATTGACGATTAGCGGAACAGGATAGCCACCTTCGGTGGCATACGCTTTTTCTCCCTTATAGTAAGCCCCATTAAATGGATACGTTAGCGAGCGATTCGTTCCATTGTCTGCCGTGTAGATAAAAACTGTCTTTTCCCTCAAGCCTAGGCGATCCACCGCGTCGACAAGCTTCCCAACCAGCTTATCCGCGTAGGCGACCATATCTCGGTAATTCTTCAAGCCTTTGTCGAATGCAGCTTCCTCTTTGGTAGCGGGCCGGCTATCCGGCGTTTCAGGGAAGGGATTGTGGACGAGAATCATCGGGTAGTAGACAAAGAATGGCCGGTCGCGATTCTCCTCCATAAAATCGACTAGAAAGTCAGATACGATATCCGGCCCATAGTCTTCATCGGTCGTCTCCAAAATCTTTCCATTCTGATTTAGACTTGGATTCCAATAGCGTTCACTTTCGGTTCCTGGGAAGTTCCAGAGGCAGTAAGAATCGAATCCGCAGTCCTCTGGCAGTGATCCGTTGGGAGGAGCATGCAATTGCCATTTGCCCGCGACCGCGGTCGCATATCCGGCATCCTTCAACATCGTGCCGAATGTGGTTTCGCTTTTGTCTAGCGTGCCGAAATTGACATAGTTTCGAACACCATCGCGGCCGGTCATGATCTTTACTCGGCTAGAGGTGCAAACCGGTTCCGAGTAGCAATAGTTAAAACGAGCTCCCGTTTCCGCCAGATGATCTAGTCGCGGTGATTGAAAAAAGTCGCTACCATAGCAGCTGTAATTATCTACCGCTGAATCATCAGCCATAATGAGCACGATATTCAGCTTTTTGGCCCTGGAAAAAGCAGAGGTAATCAGGATCGCGAAGAGACAAATTAAAGTTGTTCTGAACTTTGGGCTTTGAGGGATATTCGGGGAATCGCTCATACGAGAGATCAATCAGCCGCAATCGACCTAGTTTGGCAAGCGCAAGTGGCGGGATGCCAGGATGGCCAAAATGGCAATTGGAGGACTAAGGCAGTCCTCCCTAACATTACATAATAGGCAGAGAGGACCAGCTCGGTCCTACGTAACATCCGCCATTCGCTAGCCTACTCCCGGCTACGTCCCGCGGCGATGATTTCCTCCAACTGCTTTTTCATGCGTTTGCCTATACGCTTGTTCTTGACGTAAAGGTCGTTCTTTTCCGCTGGGTCTTTGGACAGGTCAAAAAGGCGATATTGATTCACCTTGGTATTCGCTAGTTTGGTTTCTACAACCACGTTGCGAGCCGACTTGGAATCGTGACGCTGCAGCTTCCACTTGCCCACGCGCAACCCATAGTTGCCACCTCTACCGTTGTCTTGCTGAACAAAGTGATCCCTACCCTTCGCCCCGCGTTCGCCAAGAAGCGCATCCATAACATCAATACTATCTAAGCAGGCATCATCCGGCAATTCAGCCCCTGTCAAACTAGCAAAACTCGCTGCCAAGTCCAAGGTAGAAACGACTTCGTCGGAAACGCCTGGATTTATACGGCCTTTCCACCAAGTGATGAATGGAGTCCGCGTGCCACCTTCATACACACTGTACTTGCCACCGGAGAAAGGTCCGCCCGCTTTGTGATCACCAAGATTCTCCAGAGCCAAATCGGCGTAGCCATCGTCCATTACTGGGCCATTGTCCGAGCAGAAAACGATCATGGTGTTTTCCTCCAGATCCAGCCGCTTCAATGTCTTCATTATTTCGCCTACGCACCAGTCCAACTGGACGATTACATCCGCCCGATAGCCTAGAGAGGTCGCTCCTTGGAACCTCTCGTGAGGTATACGAGGCACATGCAAGTCGTGAGATGAGAAGAAAAGGAAGAACGGATTATCCTTGTTTTGCTCAATCCATTTAACCGACTCTCCCACCCATTTGTCTGCCAAGTCTTCGTCACGAAAACGAGCCGCGTGTCCGCCTGTATAGAACCAAATGCGGCTGATCCCATTGTGAATGGTTGAATTATGACCATGAGTCCAGTCCATCTTCAAGGTGTCACGATGGGTAATCCCAGTCGGATGATCTTCGCTCGGCTTATCGTTCCCAACCCAAAGCGGGTCATTGGGATCGAGATTAACAACCCTGTGATTTCTTACATAGACTTGGGGCACGCGGTCGTTCGTCGTCGGAAGCAGAAAACTGTAGTCGAAACCTATCTCCAGCGGGCCAGGCTTCAGGTCGCCATTCCAGTCGGGCCCATCCGGTCCCCCTAGGCCTAAATGCCATTTTCCAACTACAGCGGTCTTGTAGCCAACAGACTGCAGGGCAGAGGCAATCGTTTCCGTACCGGGCTGAATAAGGGCCGGACTGTTTGGGGGAGCGATTCCCGTGTTGGGGCGACGAAAAGCGTAGGTACCGGTAAGAAAAGAGTAACGCGTTGGCGTGCACGTCGAAGCGGAGCAATAGCCGCTCGTAAACCGTTGTCCCTCAGCCGCCAATTGGTCGATGTGGGGAGTTCGGAAGGACTTTGTGCCATAGGAGGATATATCGCCATAGCCAAGATCGTCGGCCATGATAACGATGATGTTCGGCTTTTCCGCAGAGTGAGCGGACAAACTTAGACAAAAAGCTAACGAGGTCAGCAGCAGATTACGAAACGAGGACATGATAAAGCAGTGTGTAGCTAGTTTTTAGGTAGATATTACAATTTGCGCTCACAAAGACAGTCAATCCCGCGTCCTGGTCCAGTATAAAACGTCTACTCCCCGCTCGATATTCCCCTTGCCAAAGTGAGGACGTCGGGTGCCGTACACTGTAAATACAATGCCTTCGCTTCTGAACTATCCAGCTTCGAATAAATCGCTCGATAAGCGCGTTGCGCTAACGTCGTGGCAGGGGAACTTGGAAATGTGCCATGCCATCGCGACGATCGCGATTCCAGGAGGAAACGGATCTGTATTGTTTTAGCTTAGAAGCGAAAACGCTTTAGTAGGAATTCCCGAACCTCCGTTAGTCACGAAATCGGCAGAGGCTTTTTTGTTTTCAGATCAATCCCCACCGGCTTCCGCCAGCATCGAACGAACGACAACCTCCATTCAATCCAATGCGAATCTTCTTCATCATCCTGCTCTCCGATATTCTGGGGCTGCCAAGACAGGTTTACATCCTGGTATTCGGCCAGTTCCTGAATCGCTTCGGGAGTTTCGTCTACCCGTTCCTTACTTTGTTCTTGCAGGACAAGGCATACGGGCTTGGGCAAATCGAAGGCGTTCTGGCGGCCATAAGCTTCGGCAACTTCTTTGGTCCCTTGGCTGGCGGATATTTGGCCGATGCGATCGGGCGCCGAAACACTATCGTCCTCTCCTTGATAACCTCTGCCATATCCTTGCTCTAACTGTATTTTTGCGAGAACTACGCCTTGCTACTGCTCATGGCAGGCGTATTCCGATTCTCGAATTTTATATTCGGACCACCGGCCAACGCATTGATTACTGATTTTGTCCCAGAGGAAAAAAGAATCACGGCCTATGCCATGCTGCGCTTGGCGATCAATACCGGCTTCGCAGCTGGACCCATGGTTGCGGGCATCCTTTTCGTATACTCTCCATTCTGGGTATTCACGGGCGACGCTCTCACAACCCTGATGTTCGCTGGCT
>JAYZHU010000094.1:0-12364 GCA_036166175.1 Verrucomicrobiota bacterium
GCTCTTTCGCCACGATAGCGATGATTTCATAATCTACGGTGACGATGTTGATGCGTACCAGTTTAAAGGATACGACCGAATTTTGCTGGGGATGGCCTTTCGAGCCCTGGCTCTGTCTGGAGCTCCGTTGGATATGGAAAAGCCAGTCGTCGATGGCCCTTTCGCGTTACGAAATTTTCGGGCTATGCGTAGCCGTTATTACGGCGAGGAGGGAATGCGGTACGATATGTATTTTAGTAAGGACTACCGAGTAAATTGGGGAGCGTTGGGCGAGTCTTGGCTCTTTGGCTCGGGGGGATTGCGTGTTTCTGAACTCGATAGCGCCCTGAAGCGAGGCGAAGTGCCTGTTAGGGTCGAAGTATTCAGGGGCCAATCAAAGTTGTTGTCAGTAAACTTGATGGCAGCGGATGAATATCGAATTGCGGAATCCCTGGTGGCTCTGCCGGCTCAAAAAATTTTACGCTCTTCGACTACACTGCTAAAGCAGCTGGCTGCGGAAGCGATGGGACTGGAGTAGGGGTGATACGCGCTGTTTTGCAGGATGCCCTGTGCTGCTCCGTTAGCTTCTCAATACTTTTGGACACTTTCATCTCTTCTCGTTTGCAGGATTGACGGCAAGAGGATGACAGCTAGCTCGGTTTTGGAATGCAATACCCTATGGCTCGCATGACCCCGAGAACGCGGTCTCCTAGCCGAGGCCCTGGCGTTAAGAAAGGAACGCTTTTCTTCGCTTTGATTGTGCAGTGCATTTTACTGCCGCTGACGGTGTTCTCAACAAGCGAGTGAAAGCCGATGGGTCTTACAAATATCCGGAAATTCCCTACGACGTTCTAATTGGGTCGATCGATCGCAACCTTCGCCGATTGGGAGCAAGAACGCGAATTTATGCTATAGGCTTCGAGCTCAAAGACAAGGATCGGCATGGGCTAGAGCGATTGACACGAAGATTTGGAGGAACGGTGAGGGAGTTTTGAGGATTAGGGATGAAGGATGAAGGATGTTCGGGATCGCTAGTATTTGGGAAGGTTGGCGCGGCGGGGTCGGATTTGATTGAGGACGTTTTGCCAAAGCTCGGGTTCGCCGGGGTGGCCATGAGTGGCGAGCTGGCTTTCGATCGTGTCGAGGGAGGGCAACTCGACTTGGTGTTTCGGGTCCCCGGGAAAACCGGGAAGGGCTTCGCGAGAAAGGGCCCAGCAGGCCCAAGAACGCCATTTGCGTTGCTCTTCCCGCGGCGGACCGAGGCGGTCGGCGTAGTGTTGAAAATGGACCGGGGGATTTCCGAGGAAGCAGTCGCCTGGAGCTTTAGCGAGAATGCCGACGAGAGCTTGGTAGGGAAGGGGCCAGGCTTTCAGGATGGGCTCCGCGCCGTTTAGATCCGCTCCCCATGCCCGGTCCAGACACAGGATCGCCCGAGCGGGCAGTCGCTGCCTCCAAAGGTATTGAGCATACTCAAGACAGGTAGCGTAGAATTCGGAGCCACGATTGTCGGCCTTGAATCGATTGAGATCGCGCCAGTCCATTTGCCGATCAGGGGAAGGAAGCTGCGGAATGTCGTCTAGCGTGATGGGTGAATCCACGAGTTCACGATGAGCTTGTTGTCAGTTTGGGGAAGTCTTTTCAGTCCAGAACCGTTTAATTTCGTTCTTCTGAGGATGGCTTCACCGGGGGTGGATGGTGGTTTGCGAAAATCAATCGAAGAAAGACGCAATGATTTGTTGCCAGAGGCTCAGAAATTCTCGTAGGGATGATGCGTTAGTTTAACATACCGATCTGAGGCGTCTACGTGAACATTTTCTCACTCGAATCAATCATCCATCAATTTTCATTGGCTTCGCGCTTGCCGCAAGGCGAGCCACTAGGAGTGAGAGGAGAAAGCTCTCGAATCGTACCGGAAACCGCCAGCTAGCTATGGCGGTTTATCTATATCTGGATGAAGTTTTGATACGAGCGGGAAATTTCAGGAAAACTAGAGCAGGCAAGACCCATCGTTTGAGAGACGAGACTACAGATGAGCGAGCTGATTAAACACGAGTGCGGCGTTGCCCAAGTTAGGCTGAAGAAGCCGCTGGAGTATTTCTCCGAAAAGTACGGTACGCCGCTCTATGGATTTTATAAGCTGTTTCTTCTGATGGAAAAGCAGCGGAACCGTGGTCAGGATGGGGCTGGGGTGGCGTCCATCAAATTCGACATGCCGCCGGGCGAGCCCTACATGTTTCGCGAACGGAGCGTCAAGAGCAATGCCTTGGATCGGATCTTTAAAGACACGCTCGAGCAATATAAGAAGCTGCAGCGAAACGGGGACATTCTCTCAGACTACGTGCCATCGATTAAGGCGAAATTCGATTTTTGCGCTGAGTACTACATGGGGCATTTACGTTATGGAACTTCTGGCGGCTATTCGCTGAGCGTTTGCCACCCGTTTTTCCGACGCAGCAGCTGGCCCACCAAAAATCTGATGTTGGCGGGCAATTTCAACATGACCAACACCAAGGAGTTGAACGAAAGCCTGATCTCCATGGGGCAGCATCCCATTTTCGCTACCGATACACAGGCTCTCCTGGAGAAAGTCGGCTACCACTTGGACGAGGCCCACGACAACCTGTATCGCTACCTACGCGACGAGGGCCACGAGGCTGATGAAATCTCGGAGCGAATCCTCAAGGATATCGATTTAATAAAGGTGTTTCGTCGAGCCGCTGAAAGTTGGGATGGCGGCTATGCCCTGATTGGTGCTATCGGAAATGGAGACAATTTCGCCCTGAGGGATCCGCTGGGCATTCGTCCGCTCTTCTATTTCGAGGATGACGAAGTTTTCGCTGCTGCATCCGAACGGGCTCCATTGATGACGATTTTCAACAAGAAAATCGAGGATATCGAAGAGGTCTTGCCCGGGCATATCGTGGTCGTGAAAAAGAGCGGGGAGATCATTCGCGAACAATTCGTCGAACCGGCCAAAGAACGAGCTCAATGTTCATTCGAGCGGATTTACTTTTCCCGCGGGAATGACGCAGACATCTATAAGGAGCGCAAAGCCTTAGGGGCGCAACTGACGAAGCAAGTGATGCAGGAAATCGATGATGACCTGGAGAGAACGGTAATCAGCTTTATACCCAACACCGCTGAAATTGGCTATTTCGGTCTGCTCGAACAATTGCATGTGGAGCGTAGGGAGCGTGTAAAGCAAAGCATTCTGGATGCTCAGGAAAATGGGGGGCTAAATGGGAAGCTAGTTGACGACCTCATAATGCGGAATTGGCCGCGCGGCGAAAAGATCGCCCACAAGGACCAGAAATTGCGCACTTTCATTTCAACCGAGGACTCTCGCAACGAGATGGCGACCCATGTCTATGATGTTACCTATGGGCTGGTCAGAAGCGATGATAATCTGGTTTGCATCGATGATTCTATCGTGCGGGGGACGACATTGAGGAAATCGATTCTCAAGATTCTAGCCAGCCTCAACCCCAAGAGAATCGTTATCGCATCCACGGCTCCTCAGATCCGGTATCCGGATTGTTATGGTATCGATATGTCCCAGTTGGGAAAGTTCATAGCCTTCGAGGCAGCGGTGGCCTTGCTCAAAGATGTTGGCAAGAGCGATACCCTGAGAGAAGTGTATCGAAAATGCGTAGACAGCTTGAAATCGGGAAGTACCGGAAAAATCAACTACGTCAAAGAGATCTACGCTCCGTTCACCGACGATCAGATTTCAAGAAAGATTTCCGAAATCGTCTATCCCCACGGTCAAGGTTGGGAAGGCGAAGTTTCGGTAATATACCAGACCGTCGAGGGCTTACGCAAAGCTCTCCCGGACCACCGAGGCGACTGGTACTTTACCGGGGACTTTCCTACGCCTGGTGGCTATCGCGTTGTCAATCAGGCCTTCGTCAACTACTTTCAGAATTCAGATGGACGCAGCTACTGAAGAAGCGGTTTAGCGAATAGCGAATTCCCACTAGCTCAATCATACGCTGCCGACCGATCCAACTGCAGACTATTTCACTAAAAATCAATGCCAGCTAAAAAGAAGACCAAAGCCTATGCCCAAGCGGGCGTGGACATCGATCTAGGGGATCGCGTCAAAGGCGATTTGAAGAAATCGTTGCGAGGAGCCTCGCGGCCTGAAGTGCTTGGAGCTGTCGGCGGTTTCGGTGGTCTATTCGACCTATCGAAATCGAAGTACAAGGAACCTGTACTTGTCAGTAGTATAGACGGAGTGGGTACGAAGCTCAAGCTGGCTTTCGACTCTGGGCAGCACAAGAGCGTGGGCATGGATATCGTTAATCACTGTATCGACGACATTTCAGTAATCGGCGCCGAGCCGCTCTTTTTTCTCGACTATCTGGGGATGGACAAACTGGAGCCCAAGGTTTTTAAGCAGTTGCTATCCGGGATGAAAGACGCTTGCGCTACCGCTAACTGCGCTTTGATTGGCGGGGAGACAGCCCAGTTGCCGGGATTCTATCAGCCTGGCGAATACGACATCGCTGGGGTGATCGTAGGTATTGTAGAAAAGAAGCAAATGCTCTCGGGCTCCACTATTCGTCCGGGCGATGTGGTGATCGGCCTACCGTCTAACGGCTTGCACACAAATGGCTACACGCTGGCTCGGAAGGTCGTTTTTGAAAAGGCCAAGTTGAAAGGGTCTGACAAAGTTCCGGGAACTCGGCAAAGCGTTTTTAAAGCCCTTCAAGCGCCCCACACTAACTACGCTCCCTTAATTCAGGCCCTTATCAAAAAATTCAATACGGGCCGTTCATCCAGATTCCGAAAAGGCAATGCCTTGTTCGGCATTGCTCACATCACTGGGGGCGGATTCTGCGGGAACGTTCCTCGCATACTTCCGGAATCCGTGGATGTCGAAATCGACGCGAGCGCGTGGAAGCCACTCCCGATATTCAAACTGATCGAGCAAGCTGGCAGGATCGATTTCGATGAAATGTACGAGGTGTTCAATATGGGAATGGGGATGACGCTTTGCGTTGACAATTCTATGGCAGGCGCGATTCTCAAGGAGTGTGACTCCTATGGTTGTCGGGCGGCCGCGATTGGAAGCGCAGTCAAGGGTAGCGGCAAGGTACGCTTGATGCGATGAGCGTTTGGCGTTGGGTTCGAGCGCCTTGGGTCATTGCTGCCTGGGTGGCTCTCTCTTGCCCGATCTCGATCGAAGCCAATGCCGAATCGGTCGCAGGTGAGTCCTTGATTGAGGTCGCCGGGGCGGTCGAGGACGTTATCGAGGAACTAATGCAGCAACCCATTAGCCGGGCGGAAATCGATCAGTTTGTTTCCGATGCTGAAGTCTTTTTAGAATGGACGAGCTCTAATGTAGACCAATGGGTTGCGGCCGATGAGTTGGAAAATCCGCTCGAGGCTATCAGAGCTTTCGAGGTTTGGAAGAGTATCGATTCGACAGCCTCAGCCTTCCTGGCGACGCTGGTGAAATTGATGTTGGCTAGGGATTTTGCCAGTCAACAGGTGAGCGCTGCCGGTTTGCAGAAAGAAATCGCCGAGATGGAGCGGATTCTAAAATCGGGCAATCTGTCCGGATACGTCTTGGGAATGGCTCAAACCGAAATCGCTGAAAAACGGCGGACGCTCGAATTCCTTAGGGGCGTGGCCCCGAAAAACCAAAAGCTTTACAAGGCTAACCGCGAGCGCATTGATCCCATACTCTACCGATTCGAGCAAATCGGCCAGTAGCCGATTTACGGAACGCAAACAACCTCAACCCTCTCTCATGCTGGTACACACGGTATTTTTCAACTTCACAGGAAATTCGTCAGAAGCCGACATTCAATCTTGCGCGGATGATGCCCGCAATCTGCTTGGCAAAATCGAAACGGTTAAGGCTCTCTATATTGGGAGCCCGGCTGATACCGAGGCGCGTCCTGTAAGCGTCCGCGATTTCGATCTTTGCCTAACGGTAATTTTCGACTCGATTGCCGATCACGACGTTTACCAGGTCCACTCCTTGCACGACGATTTTATCGCTAACAATAAGGATAACTGGGCCAAGGTTCGAGTACACGATGCGGACTAGTATCGCTCCGTACGGGCTACTGAAATACTAGGGGCTCGTCGAAGGAAACATAGTCAAATTAGATCGTGTAGCCGATGGCAGGGCCGGTTGTCCGAACTGGCCGTGTCTATCTCCCTCGACCCTCGGCAGGGCCCAACGCGATTGCTTGGGGAAAAACAACCCTGCCAATTGTAATCGAGGAGCTAGTTGTTGGGCGTTCTAGGATATCGGTTTGGGTGTTTGTCGCCCTCTTTGAGAGAATTAAGCGCATCCAACGCCATCCGGGTTTGCCCGGCACCGACTATCCGTTTCTTCTATCCGTATCGAATCCATTATTACACGGTCGTCGCAGAGAAACCTGGATTTACAGGGGATTGATAGCGTCCCCGCTTGACAGGGCGTTTTGCCACAGTAGAACGATGGCTCCATGGAGGCTGCCCTTACAGAACCTGTACTCGTTCTGAATCGGCTATGGCAGGCGGTGAATGTCATATCCGCCAAGCGAGCTTTTTCCCTCCTGGCGACAGGGCACGCGAGCGTGGTGTTTGCCGAGGATGAGGATTTCCGAATCTTCGATATGATGGATTGGGTCGACTTTTCCCGCTACAATCCGCCGGTTGCCGAAATTGAGTTGGTGCGAACTGTCCGCCACCCGATTCGCGTACCGAAAATCATACTGCTATCGATTTTCGATAAGATGCCTAAAAAGGAGCTCAAGCTGACCCGGAAGAACGTTTTCGAGCGGGACAAGTATCGGTGCCAGTATTGCGACAAAAAGCTGCCGTCCGAAGACTTGAATTTGGATCATGTGATTCCTAGGCACTACGGGGGCAAGACGACTTGGGAGAACATCGTTTGCTCCTGTATCAAGTGCAATTCCCGAAAAGCGAACCGGCTACCACACGAGGGCGGCATGCGTTTGATGCGCAAGCCGTCGAAGCCGCAATGGCGCCCAGTGATCAGTATCGCCGCCCGAGGGAAGAAGCATAAAGAGTGGCGGCATTTTATTGACGTTGCCTACTGGAACGTAGAGCTGGAAAGCTAGAAGCTATCCCGCTCAACAGCATTCAAGATAGATTCGGAAAAGGTTCTAGTTGTCTTCGATTGGCAGCTCGATTCGCAGGGTGGAGCCCTGATCACTGGATTCGGCAACGGAAACGTCTCCTCTGTGGGACCGCAGGATTCGCTTTACGATCGATAGCCCGAGTCCAGTGCCTTCTGGCTTATCTGTCAGGAAAGAGTCGAAAATCCGGTTTTGTATCGATTCGGGTATTCCCGATCCGGTATCTTTGAAATAGATGGCGAGTCGTCGGTTACCGGATACGTTTTCGATCTTCGTGGTAATAGTCAGAGAGCCTCCGCGCGGCATGGCCTCGGAAGCGTTGAGTATGAGGTTGAGAAACACTTGCTGGAGTTGCCCTTTGTTGCCGTATATCTTTAAAGGCTGGTCTAGTTTTAGATGCCGCAACTCGATTCGCTGCTGACTCATCTTTAGCCGGACAAGGAGCAAAGTATCGCTGATCAGCTCATCGATCGGGCAATGGGAGTACAAGTCTTCCCGGTTCTTGCCGAAGGATAGAACGCGGGAAACGATCTCCTCCAATTGATTGATTTTCTCTTTTATGATTTGCGTATCCTTGTTGCGGGGGTCGGTGCTGTCGTATTGCAAGTCCAGCGATCCGAAGAGCAGCTTGATGACCGTTAGCGGGTTGCGTATTTCGTGAGCGATTTCCGCTGACAGGAGTCCGAGAGTCGTCAGTCGCTCGCTCTTACGCAGCAAATCTTCACTATTGAACACCCGAGCATAAAGATGGGCATTCTGGGCGGCGGCCGCCGAAAGGGAAGCAAAGGCCTGCAAGAGCCGCTTTTCATCATTCGGGAAGCGGTGGCGAACTTGTGTGAAAATATTGATGACACCGATAACTTCCCCCTCGTAAATCATGGGAGTAGAGAGGCAGGAAACGACATCTTCCCGTTGGGGCGTATCCAAAAGACCTAGATAATCGGGGGTAGTGATGTTGGGGAATTCGATTTGCTTTCGCGTTTGAATGGCGGACGCGCTCATGCTCTCTTCGATTCGCAAGATTTCCACGCTTGATTGGAACTCGCCAGAAGATGGTCGTACAGCCTTCATTGTAACCAAGCGTTGTTTTTTGTCGTACAGCTGTAGGGTGGACATTCGCGCTCCTGTTAGATCAAGCGCGGCTTCGGTTATACTATCCCATAGGTTTTGTATCTCAAGATTAGATACAACGTTTTGTCCGACGTCGATCAAAGCGTTGAGCTGCTCGGACTGATTCTTTAGCTGCCTTTGCCTCCAGACGCATTGGAGTGAGCGGACGGCTTCATCCCCAATGGATTGCAAGCGTGCGAGATCTTTCTCTCCATATTGGCCGAGTTCCTCGGACTCGACGCTGATAACGCCAATGATTTGACCTTCGGAAAAGAGCGGCACGGCTATTTTGCATCTAACCTCATCCAAGAGCTTGACGTAGTAGGGGCTTTTCTTGACATCCGCGACCAGCATAGGCTCTCCCTTGAAAGCCACTCGTCCCGATATGCCCTTTCCTAGGTGCAGGGCGTAGTTGTCTAATTCTGATGGGTACCCGAGAGCGTATTCGATTTCCAATAGCCTAGTGTCTGGGCTAATCAAGGCAATGGATGCTGAGCTAGGCTGAAATAGCCGTTGGATGGCTTCCATAGTGGCCTGATAAGCGTCGCGGACATTGAAGGCCGCGCTGCCCGCTTGGCTGATTCGATAAAGACAGAGAAGAAGAGCGGAATCTTCGATTTCGTCGTTTTCCTTATCCTGTTTCATCGCGTTTTTATGGCGACTGCAGAGTCGATACGGGAATAGATCCCGCCTCCGAACAAACGTTCTCCGTCATAGATTGCCATGACTTGGCCGAGAGCTAGAGCTCGTTGCGGCGTCTCGAAAGCGATTTCGGCAAATCCTTTTCCCGTTGGCTTGCAGGTTGCCGGTATTCGTGGATCGCGGTAGCGAGCTTTTACCTCAATGGAGGTTTCCTGGCTGATTGGATCCGCGATAAAACTCATATCGGTAATCTGACAACTTTTAGCGTATAGGCCTGGGGCGTCGGGCGATTCGAAAGCGACAAGCAAGGCTTTCCGGCTCGGATCTTTTCCCACAACGACGTAATTTTGGTGATCGCAATTAGAGGGAACGCCCATCCCTTTACGCTGGCCGATGGTGAAGTAGTGAAGTCCTTTGTGCTCTCCTAGAATGATATCGTCCTCTGCTTTTAGGATAGGGCCGGGATCGTCGGGAACATATTCCCTGAGGAAGTCCTGCATCTTTATATTTCCGATAAAGCAGATCCCTTGGCTGTCTTTCTTTTTAGCGTTGGGTAAGCCCGCCTTTCGAGCCGCATCCCTCAGTTCCGGTTTGTTGAGATCGCCGATAGGAAAGCGCGCTCGCCGCACTTGTTCCCGTCGCATCATTGCCAGGAAGTAGGTTTGGTCTTTGTTCTTATCTATCCCTTCTACAAGAACGGGATCATCGGTAGATCTTTCGAGACGGGCGTAGTGGCCGGTGGCTACCGAGTCGAAGCCATGATCCATCGCGTAGTCGAGGAACGCCCCGAACTTGATTTCCCTATTGCACATTACGTCTGGATTGGGAGTGGTTCCTGATTGGTAGCCAGCCAGAAGGTAGTCGACGATCCTCGACCGGTATTCCTCCATCAGGTTAACGACGCGGAAAGGGATGCCGAGTTTATCCGAAACGGTGTTAGCATCCTCAATGTCCTGCTGCCAAGGGCAATCTCCTAGAATCTGTTCTTCATTGATCCAATTCTTCATGTAGGCGCCCTCGATCTCGTAACCTTGCTGCTGCAAGCGGAGAGCGGCAACGCTGCTGTCTACGCCGCCCGACATCGCTATTAGGATCTTCTCGCCCATGCTACCAATCAGGAGATACACTTGCGGGAGTCGCAAGCCTGGATGTTGTTCGAGGGACGGTGGTCAATAGCGAGCGGCCTGAAGAGAAAGGAGCTTTAACGATACGATTCTCGTATCCTCATTCTCGCCGATCAAACAGGGAACAAAGTAGCGGTTGCAGCTTAGCGTGACGCTGATCTCGACAGAGTCCGACGATTGGATGGGGGCTTTGATTCTCCTGGTTATGCCCTCGGTAGACCAATTTTGGAAGGTCGAGCCCTGGAAGCGCAGCCTAACTTTGGCGTTTTGTTCGGCGAGCGATTCGGGCATTTCGATAGTCGCTAGAATCCATTTTGTATTGGGAGAAATCGTCAGGCTTGTCTCGTAGTAGGGGCCTATCCATCGATTTGGGCAAAGCGCGTCTGGGACCTCTTCCCTGGGCCGAAATTTTTGGGCTATCGACCCCCATCCCAGCGTCCCAGCGAACGGAAAGAGCAACCTGGGTCCAATCTGGGTTGGAGCGTTCCAAGAGGCTACGATGCCGCGTAGGCAAGCCGCGCCGTAGCGCCGAGCCATCAAGGCGGATTCGGCCCGTCTCAACGAGGCTATCGCCTCTGGCCGGCTGCTTCGGTGGTGGAGCCGATAGGAAATTTCACATCGCCAACGCAAGGGCGAACGCCACGAGCCCCAGTACTTGCGACTGATTTCCTCGCACTCACGAACGAGAGATGGGTGACTCTTGTTCACGGTCTTAGACTCGTCATGCAATCGATAGTGGCTCCAAATCTCAGGAACGGGATGGAAGCGAAATCGAGCGCTGAATCTACAAAATAGGTCATAGTCGACCGCATGTGGAATCGTCGTATCCAATTCCCCGCAGGCTTCCCAGACGCTTCGGTGCCAAAACGTGGATGGCTGGGGGATTTGGTTGAAATCTCTATTCCATATGGCGAGTTGGTCGAAGTGATTTCGGTAGGTCCAGGGATGATCCTTGGATTGCTTCGATGGGTCACTGCCAAAAAAGCGGCTTCGCCCAAATACCACGTAGTGCTGGCGATCGGGATCGATTTCCTGGGCGACTCGTTTCAAGCACTCCTTTTCCAACAGATCGTCAGAGTTTAAGAATCCCATGATATCTCCAGTTGATCGGCGGAAACCTCGATTAATGGCGTCCGCTTGGCCTGCGTCGTCATCAACGTAGAGCGTAAATAGTTCTGGGCGCTCTGCTGCGAACTGCTTGGCGACATCTTGAGAGCCGTCACTAGAGCCGCCATCCTGTATAATCACTTCCAGATTTGGGTAGTCCTGATCGACGAGGCTTTGCAATGTGGCGGCCAAGTACTTTCCTTGATTTAAGGAAGGAGTTACAATTGATATTCTTGGAGGTTCGTTCATTTGCGACGCGCCAAAGGGCAGAACAAGCCCAGAAAAGCGAAGTTTCTAAGGAAGAGTTGCGACTAGAGCATAGCGAGGCAAGCGCTATGAGCGATGGTAGCGAGCCCAACGAGACTGAAGACAGGACTGGCTTTTTTGGATTCAGCGCGGTAGAGCTCAGCTGCTCTTCATGATCCCTGAATCGTTTTGCGAGGAGATCCAGCAAATTCTCGGCGAGGCTCTTGTCTCCGTCGTGCTGTATGGCTCCACGACTTCAGGGAAACGCAACGAAAAATATTCGGATTGCAACCTGATGGTGGTGTGCCGAAAGCTGGGTCTGGAAGAACTGGATGCAATGAGGCCTCTGAACGAGAAGTGGGCCCGATTCGGAAACCCGCCGCCGCTACTATTTACTTGGGCTAGACTCAAGAAATCTTCAGACGTCTTCCCAATCGAACTGCTTGAAGTCAAAGAGCGCAATCTGATCCTATTTGGTGAGGACGTGATGAAGCTGCTACCCATAAGCCACGCCAATCTGAGATTTCAGCTCGAGCAAGAATTGAAGGGGAAGCTTATTCAGTTAAGAGAACGGTGCCTGATGGTAGATGGTTCCGAAGCGGAAGTGACAGAGCTCATGACCGCGACGCTTTCGACATTTCAGATTCTGATCCGAGCTGCTTTGAGGTTTTTCGAGGTGAGTATGCCTTATCGCAAACGCGATGCGGTCAGGCGTTTCGCCAGTCATGTGCCCTATTCACTGTCCGCCCTCTATGAGATACGGGACCTCAGGGGCGGCAAGTTTGAAAGAGAACTGGTCGACGTTCCGAGTCTATTCCACCGCTATTTAACTGCCGTCGAAGAAATGGCCGATTTGATTCACGATATGGGTCATCGACGAGTTTAAAAGAGATTCCTGCGATCCGGTTTGGGAGCAGGCTCATTATACCAATTATGCTCAGATCGAGACGGTTGTCGTTCTAGCTTGTAAAGCTGAGTAATATGACATTGTGGTTTGGTCGGAATCATGTCCTCTCACGAGCCGCATCGCATCGCCAAAGCTTTCCTAGATTC
>JAYZHU010000095.1:0-5083 GCA_036166175.1 Verrucomicrobiota bacterium
GAAGAAAGCGATTATGCCCATGTTGAGAAAGCCCCCCAAGAGTTCGAGATAGACATGCTCCGCTGCATTTATTGCGGGATGTGCCAAGAGGTCTGCCCAGAGGAAGCCATTTGGTTGCAAAACCAGTTTTCCATGTCCGGCTACACAAGAAAAGAGATGGTTAACAACAAAGAAAAGCTGTACGAACTAGGCGGTACACTCCCAGATGAGCACTTCAAGTGGAAAAGGAAAAAGGAGGCCGCTGAAAAAGGGGGCGGGCACCACTAGACCTAGCTGGTTGCGATAAAAGCGATAAGCATGACGGACGTTTTCTTTTATATTTTCTCAACAGCAGTCCTGGCGGCTGGCATTGGCGTGGTTCTTAGCCGAAACACGGTCAATGGAGCGATGTTCCTGATTGGGACCTTTCTCAGCATGGCAGCCATGTTCGTGCTGTTAGAGGCTTACTTTCTGGCTGTCATCCAAGTGCTGGTTTACGCGGGCGCGGTGATGGTTCTCTTCCTTTTCATCATCATGCTCTTAGATGTTAGGGAATCCGCTGCCAAAAAAACAAGCGTCTATACCTGGGTAGCCAGTTTTATAGGCCTAGCCATTTTGATTGTTGCAACAGTATCCGTAGTATCCGCGGAGTCGATCAAAACGAAAGCGGCCGCCCTTCCTGAGCCAAGCGGCGCTAGTCTCAAGCCTTTTGGCTATGAACTTTTCACGACGTACTTGCTACCCATGCAAGTGACGGGATTTTTGCTTTTGATAGCGATGATTGGGGTAATCGCCCTAAGCAAGAAACTGGACACTGACGGAACGGCAAAATGATAGGGCTAGAACACTACATTATCGTCAGCAGCCTGCTGTTCTCCATCGGCTTTTTCGGGGTTCTTCTACGAAAGAACACTTTGGTGATCTACATGTGCCTCGAGTTGATGTTGAATGCCGCGAACCTGGCGCTCGTCGCTTTTTCCCGCTACCATGGGGGCATGGGCGGCAACGTTTTCGTCTTTTTCATTATAACTGTTGCGGCGGCGGAAGTGGCAGTTGGCCTGGCCATAATCGTGGCTTTGTTCCGCAAAAGACAGACTGTGGAGGTCGAGGAATTGAATACGCTTAAGAATTGATGGGCTCAGAATTATACGCATACGGATTGCTGGCGATCCCACTGTTTTCCGCCACTTTGATAGCGTTCTGCTTTCGGAGGAGCGGTGGCATAGCGGCGAGCGTTTCCATAGGAGCAGCAGCCCTCATCTTGGCGACAGCGTTGCATTTGATATTCAAAGTAGACAATTTCGAATACAATGCATCGTGGATCGAAATCGGCTCATTCAGTGTCGATTTCGGGTTCCTGATTGACGATCTAGCCAAGCTTATGCTCTTCGTCGTGGCGTTTGTCGGTTTTCTTGTTCACGTATTCAGTTATGGATACATGAAGGAAGATCCGGATCCGGGGCGATTTTTTGGCGGCCTGTCGATATTCATGTTCTCCATGCTTGGCCTGGTGATGGCCAGCGGATTAGTGACACTTTTTATTTTCTGGGAGCTGGTAGGCTTCAGTTCCTACATGCTGATTGGCTTTTACTTGGACAAACCTAGTGCCGCAGCCGCCTCGAAGAAGGCGTTCATCGTGAATCGGGTGGGGGACTTCGGCTTCCTGATCGGAATCGTAATGGTCTTCTCCCATTTTGGCACCTTCAGTCTTTCGTCGCTCTCTGGAATTTTTCATGGAGACGGGACTCTCTTGGAATCCGCTTCGGTGACCGCAATTGGATTGCTACTTTTCTGCGGTACGGTTGGAAAGTCCGGTCAACTCCCATTGCATGTCTGGCTTCCCGACGCCATGGAGGGACCCACCCCTGTGTCCGCCTTGATCCATGCCGCGACTATGGTGGCGGCTGGCGTATTCCTTTTGTGCCGTATTGGATTCTTGATGACGGCTGATGCTTTGCAAGTGATCACTTGGGTTGGCGTGTCCACTGCTCTGGTGGCGGGTTTCACTGCCATAGCTCAACGGGATATCAAAAAAATTCTGGCTTACTCGACCGTTTCCCAGCTCGGCTACATGGTGGCGGCATTTGGATTAGGCAGCCTCGTAGCTCAAAGTGGCGGAGCAAGCCATGGGTATGCGGTAGTTTCTGGTGGAGCAGCGGCCGCGATGTTCCATCTGACCACGCATGCGTTTTTCAAGGCTTTGCTATTCCTGGGATCGGGTTCGGTGATCCATGCCTGCCATCACGAGCAAGACATCTTTCGCATGGGCGGGCTAGCAAAGCGTATGCCGATCACGTTTTGGACGTTTACGGTCGCTTTGCTGGCTTTGATTGGAACGCCTTTCATTACCGCTGGATTCTATTCCAAGGATGCTATCTTGGCTCTAGCTTACCAGCAAAGTACGTCCGCGTTTTTCTGCCTAGTCCTGGGGGCGGTCTTGACTGCCTTCTATATGATCCGCTTGTGGAAAATCGCGTTTCTTGGCAGCCCCAAGTCTGAATCCGCCGAGCATGCGAAAGAAAACGGCCTAGTGATGACAGTTCCCCTATGCTTGTTGGCAATTGGTTCCGTGTTCGGAGGCTTTGTTTGGGCCTATCCCGAAGCCTTGAAGCCGATCATCGAAGCTGGAGAAAGCATCGCTCATGGTGAGCACCACACAACGGTAGCGATCTTCAGTATCGTCGCCTGGGCGATCGGCCTTGTGACAGCCTGGTTTCTATACCAAGGGGGCGCTGAAAAGGATCCTCTAGAATCGGGGATGAAGCCCTTGGATCGGATTTTTAAAGAGAAATTCTATTTCGACCGGGCTTACGACTGGTATGTTGCCAAGGTGCAGCAGCCTGTGGCAATGACGCTTCACTTTATGGAACAAATTGCCCTCTCTGGGCTCATCATTCGCGGCATGGCGGGCGTGGCCGGTCTGATTGGAATTGGCTTGCGCTCACTGCACGTAGGAAACCTGCACCAATACTTGTATTGGTTTATTGGAGGCCTGGCGTTGTTCTGGGCTTTGGCCGTCGGCATTTTCTAACGTTTCGGATGACCTCCAGTTTATCTGTATGAACGATTTCGCTTCACTAGTACAATATTCCATCGCGGTTCCGCTTGTTTTGGCGTTCATAACTTTATGGGCAAAGAATTGGGGAAGACCGGCCGTACAGATCGCCGCGGTAACGGGATTCGCGATTCCTCTGATTCTGGCTCTGTTCGCCTGGATGCTCTATAATCCTGCGGAGCCAGGTGGATATGCCTTTGTTAGCGATTTGGATACCGGGTTAAGCCTTATTGGGATCAGTCTGCATCTAGGTTTAAACGGCGTCAGCCTACCTTTGTTTGTCATGGCGGCCACGGTAGGGTTGGCGGCAGGATTGTACGCGGCTCAATCGGAGGCGGATAATTTGTACCGATATCTTTTCTGTTTGCTCGTCATGCAGGCAGGATTGATGGGAGTGTTCGCCTCAATAGATATCTTCTTCTTCTATTTTTTCCACGAACTTGCGCTGATCCCGACATTTATCATGGTGGGAATCTGGGGAGGGCGGGATCGTAATTATGCGGCAATGAAGATGACGATCTACCTGACCCTGGGCGCGATGCTCTCGCTGGTCGGATTGATAGCCATCTATGTCAAGAGTGGGGCGGGATCTTTTGACCTGATCACACTCAAAGTGCATCTGGCCCAAGCCCCCTTGGCTGAGTCTGTTCAAAACTACGCTTTCGGGCTGCTTCTTTTTGGATTTGGAATTCTCGTATCCCTTTGGCCTTTGCATACCTGGGCTCCCCTAGGATATGGGGCCGCTCCCAGCTCCGCTGCCATGCTTCATGCGGGTGTGCTGAAAAAGTTCGGACTTTACGGCCTTATTCAGATAGCCATTCCCTTGCTGCCAAATGGCGTCAGCCTCTGGGAAGGATGGATCGTCTGGCTCGCGCTGGGCAATGTGTTGATTGTCGGGTTTATCGCCATGGCACAGAAAGATTTGAAACAGCTTATCGGATACAGTTCGGTAATGCATATGGGCTATGCCTTTCTGGGAATCGCTGCAATGAGTGTTCTCGGAGTGGGCGGCGTAGTCATAATGATGGTAGCTCACGGTTTAACCGTGGCCCTTCTCTTCATGCTCTCCACGATGGTTCACCATCGGACGCAGACGTTCGAGATGGTTGAAATGGGAGGTCTTGCGAAGAAGGCTCCCGTTTTGGCGGCGTTTTACGTATGCGCTATGATGGCGAGTATCGGTTTGCCCGGGCCTGGACTGGCGAACTTTTGGGGAGAGCTTTCGATATTCATGGCTGTTTACGAGTTTAAGAACTGGCTGATATTCGCGATTGTCGCGGGCATCGTTATCTCCGCTGTATATGGATTGAGAGCGATTGCCGGGGTTTTCTTTGGAAAAGAGTCAGATGAATTCGTGGAGTCGCAAAAAGAAGTATCCGTTGTCGACATGAGCTGGAGCGAACGAGTGCCGGCTTTGATCCTGATCCTACTACTGTTTTTTGTCGGTTTCTTTCCCAAGACGATCACGGAGTCGCTCAACGATTCCCTTGAATTGGAACCCGCATACGCCAAAGGCGATAGCGAGTAGACGTTCCTAGAATTTCCCAAGAAATGCCCACCGAACACTTACAACAAATAGCTGAAACGAATAGCTGGGGAGCTATAGGGCCTGAGCTGGCTTTGGGCATTCTTGCCTTGCTGCTGCTCGCTCTCGAAGTCTTGCTCCCCAAAGTTGCCCACGGAGTGATTCCCCGAATTGCAGTAATTGGGCAGCTAGCGATATTAGCCAGTTTGCTATGGGGAGGAATGGGCGATGTGGTATCAGGCCAAGCCTTTGGTGGCATGGTCCGTTTTGACGAAACGGGGCAAATTTTCCGTATCTTTTTTCTTGTTACGTCGGTTTTCGTTAGCTACCTGGGAATGGTTAGTCTCGACCGGAAGACGCTTCCCCAGATCGAATATTTCCACATCTTGCTGGTTGTAACAGCGGCCTTGATGCTGTTAGCCCAGGCGAACCACTTCGTAATGCTTTTCGTGGCTTTAGAAACCGCGACGGTGGGCTTTTACATCCTGGTGAGCTATTTCAGGGATACGGTGGTTTCTTTGGAG
>JAYZHU010000096.1:0-8324 GCA_036166175.1 Verrucomicrobiota bacterium
CCGACTACACGATGCGATCCGATCGCGATGAATTGGCCACTGTCATGACATCCCACATACAGTTTTCACGTGAAGCCACAACTGGCGGTGAAGGCGTGGGCGGCGGTGGCTGTGGCTGTAATTGATTTCCAATTCACTACAAACTTCAAATCCCAATAAAACTGACCCAACTATGAATTTGATGCTTATCCAATTAAAACTGGCCCGAGCCCAGATGGGCCTATTTATTCTCTTGGCCCTGCTCCAGAGAACGCCGATTATCAAGTACGCTTTTCAATTCGAAAAAGCTTCGGCGGCTTCGGTAGCCAAGCTGATAAAGGCCACTACTTATGTAGCGACAGGGATGGGGCTGTTTCATGCGACTGCGGGCGCGACCACTTATGTGATCAATCCTGCATCACCTGCGAACGCGACTGTCGGTGAGGAATTCGCATTGGCCTTTGATATCATCGGAACCCCTTCCGATGCGTCATCGTGGAGGGTAACCGGGCAAATTCCTCCGGGGCTCACCGTTCCGGGACTAGCGGGAGATAATATTAATACGGAAGATCCCGTTACGATTGTGGGAACGCCGTCGTTTGAGGGAACCTACAACATCACTGTAAAGCCATTGTACGGGGCCAATCAGACAAGACAAACTACAACAGCAACTACCATAACAATCATCGTAGCGGAAGCGCCGCCGGACCCGCCAGTTATTCTCCGGCCACCTGCCTCAACTCGAGCTCCGACCGGAGGCCGAGCCCAGTTCTTCTTTGAGCCGGAGGGCGTGGTGGACTCGATCCAGTGGTTCAAGGACGGAACGGAAATTCCTGGCGCGACCGCGGCGACACTCGTGCTCCGAGATGTATCAGCGGCGGATGAAGGCGCCTATTCAGTGGAAGTAGCTAACGTTTCGGGTTCTGCTGTTTCAGCCGCTGGAAGTTTGACTATCGATAATGAAGGGTCGGCAGACTTGGTTAATCTGGCTACCCGTGGATTCGTGGGAACGGGAGCGGATATCATGATTGGTGGCCTTACCGTGCTCGGGGGAGCGACCAAAACAGTGCTCGTTCGTGGATTAGGGCCACAACTTACAGCCGATGGCGTGCCTGGAGCTCTGGCGGACCCTGAGCTCAGTGTATTCCAGACCTTGTTCGACGAATCGCCCATCAGGAGCCAATTGCTTGTGACCAATGACAATTGGGAAGAAGGGCCGAACGCTGCGGAATTGGCAGCGGCTTTGACAGCGAAAAATAAGCCGTTGGTAGCAGGTTCGAAGGACGCAGCCTTATTGCTAACTCTCAACCAAGGCGTCTACACCTTTCAGCTTTCAGGTGTCGCTGAAACGGAAGGCGTGGGACTGATCGAGCTCTTTGTGGTTGCGGAAACCAGCCCCTAAGGGCTGCGCTGAGAGCTCACGCTTGCATTGAAGTTTACTAACCTGTTTTACCTAGTTTGCCGCCATTCGTTTTAGCCTTTGCGAATCGAGCCGAAAAATCGCCATTAGTTTAAGTAAATGAATTTTCTGAACCTCAAAGTCCAGCTAGCCAAAGGGCAGTTCGCTATCCTTTTGCTCGGATTCATTTTGCAGCGTTCGCCGGCAGTTCAGATACTGAGCCTATTCGAGAAAGCCTCCAGGTTGCCAACCGCTCAAGTGGTGAAATCCACCACTTGGTTGGCGACGGGAATGGGGCTATTTCACGCTACCGCGGGAGCGACTGGACTGCAATCGTCAGTAAACCTGGGTACCTACACCAACAGGACCTCTTTTACATGCGATGTTGGAGAAGAGGTGGTTCTTACAATTAGGTTGGAAAACACCCAGGTTAGCTACTGGGAAGTTGATGCAAACAGCGACTTAATTGACGGATTAGATTTCGTCAGCGACGCACTTCCCGCAGGCACTCTCGAAGGGCCTTTAGAGAGAACGGGAGGCCCGGCAGGAGTCAATAATTATTACCGGATTCACAGCCAACAACTAACATTATCAGGTACACCGACGACGCCTAGTCAAATCGCCACTTTGGAGCCAGATGGCTTCTTCTCCAATCAGAACGTACTAGGCGTCAAAGCGTATTTTGTGCCTGTGCCACCGGGAGAAACAAAATGGTCTCCACCCCCCTTGGGCGAGGAATGGAACGGTGAAAGTGACGGGGGATGGTATGAGATAGCGGTAGAAGTTCCTCTAACCGTGCCGCAAATCCTGCGTTCCCCAGATATAACACGCGTTCCCACTGGCGGTCGGGCTCAGTTCTTCTTCGAAGCGGAAGGCGTGGTGGAATCCGTCCAATGGTTGAAGAATGGGGTTGAGATACCGGGTGAAACGTCACAGACGCTGGTTATTCCTGAAGCGTCAGCAGCTGATGAAGGGGCTTACTCGGTTGAGGTGACCAATAGCTCGGGCTCAGCCGTGTCCGCTGCGGGAACCTTGACCATTGACGACGCGGCAACCGCGAAATTGGTAAATCTCGCGACTCGCGGATTTGTCGGCTCGGGAGCGGACATCATGATTGGCGGGCTCACCGTGCTGGGCGGGTCGACCAAGACAGTGCTCGTTCGCGGTTTGGGGCCTCAACTGACCTTGGACGGAGTGCCCGGAGCTTTAGCTGATCCAGAACTTAAGGTCTTTCAGACGCTATTCGACGAAGTTCCTATCCGAAGCCAGCTCCTAGTGACCAATGACAATTGGGAAGAAGGTCCCAACGCCGCTGAGCTAGCTGAGGCGTTGATTGGGCAAAACAAGCCACTAGCGACTGGATCTAAAGATGCTGCTCTCCTGCTCACCCTGAATCAAGGGGTCTACACCTTTCAACTTTCAGGTGTTGGCGATACGGAGGGTGTTGGGCTGATTGAGCTATTTGTTGTCGAGTAGCAAGATCCGATTACAGGCCGCCAAACAGATCATCCAGCGAGCGAGTGGTTTTGATGGACACAGCTCGCTTTTCTTTCGCGGAGAGGGCTAGGGCGTCCAGCATTCGCATGAGCGTCAGGCCTTGTTTCCCATCGTTTAAAGGTTCTCGTTCCTCACGGATGGCATCGACGAATTCCTGAGCTTGGGCCAGAAACCAGTCGGACTCATCGCTCGGCCCGTCCGCGTAGCATGTGGAAACGATCTCTGGCTGTTGAGCTACCACGCGACAACCCTTGGCCAGATCTAGTGAACCGCTTGTACCAAATATTTGTATACCGAAATTACTGGGGGATCCCCATGGATCTTTCTTGCCCTCAACATGTCCGAAGAACGCCGTAGAGAAGCTCATGCTGCAACCATTCTTAAATCGAAGCATTCCATATACGGAATCTTCGGCAACTTCATCGCGATCGGGCACGCGTCTATCTAAAAACAAGCTGTGGCGCGAAGCCATGGCCTCCACGGGATCAGGACAGCCCATAGGATACCAGACTGAATCGATCATGTGGATGCCCATGTCCAGTAAGGCCCCGCCGCCGTTTTCTCGATTGCCTCGCCAATTGTCGTCGTCGAAAGGCCACCAAGCCCACCGCCATGATGACTCGCCGCGATAGGCCTCGCCAATCTCCCCGCGTTCGATGATCCCTCGAGCCTTGGCGATTGCGGGTGAAAAGCGTTGTTGCCGGGCCCACATGTAGGTTTTGCCGCAAAACCCGGCCGAGCTGACGATCTTGGACATTTCGCTTTCTGACACAGCAGGAGGCTTTTCGCAAAGGACATGGAGGCCCGCATCGAAGGCGGCGCTCACGGATCGTTCGTGCAAGGCCGTTGGCAGGCAGATGACCACCGCATCCAGATCCCCAGCCTCAAGCATTTCATCGTAAGTATCGAATGCTCGATTGAATTCGTATTTGTCAACCAGGACTTGCCGCCTGGATTCATCGGGATCCGCGATTACCGCCAAAATGACCCCGTCTACTTGGCTAAATGCCGCTGCGTGCTTTTCGCCGAAGCGGGCTCCCGCCACTCCCAGTCTCAATTCCCTGCTCATAGGCAACCACTTTGCAGACCCTCCTCCACTTTGGCAATGCTTCCAATTCTATCGCGTCACGCCCAGCGTATCGCGCCACTCATTTCGGTAACCTTACCGAAAATAGTGGCATCGACGATTATCCCGACCGGTTTGGAACGCGGCATCGTGCCAAGGGGATCTTTTCTTGCCAGTTTGACTGCGTATAGTTGAGAGTACGGGGGGTCAAGTAATGGCTTTAAGCATACGGAATCTTCAGTTCCTGGATTGGAAGGATATAAATTTGACCATTGGCGATGGAGAGGTGGTCTGCCTGGTTGGAGAATCCGGATCCGGGAAATCGCTTCTGTTGCGAGCAATCGCCGATCTGATCGTAAGTGAAGGCGTGATCGAATTGGATGGGACAGAAAGGAGTAGCATGAGTTCATTAGACTGGCGAAGGAAGGTGGGATATGTGCCTGCGGAAATATTTTGGTGGGAAGACGCGGTAGGGGCTCACTTCCCTAAACCGCCAGGCAAGCAATCCCTTGAGAGCCTTCGACTCAGCCCGGACTGTCTGGATTGGAATCCGAGCCGCTTATCGATGGGTGAACGCCAGCGTCTAGGAATTTTGCGGATGCTGGATCGCGAACCCGTTTTTCTCCTGCTGGACGAACCCACTGCCAACCTGGACGAAACGAATTCGAATTTGGCCGAAAACCGGTTATTGGCCTACATCCAAGAGCGGGGTAGAGGGGGTTTGTGGGTTTCGCATAGCTCATAGCAAGCCCGCAGGATTGGTGATAGAACGCTGCGGATGAAAGACGGCACCCTCAGAGAATTGATTGGGGAAACCGGAAAGGGAGAGGGGTGACTACAGAAACGATCCAGTTGGACTATTTCGATATCCTCTTTGCCGGAATCATCATATTAGGCCTGGGTATCTTGATGGCCTATTACAGACTCGGAGTGACTCGTTCATTGGCCATCGCTTCCGTTCGGCTCGTCATACAGCTTTTCCTGATCGGCTATGTATTGCGATTCTTGTTTGAGGAAGACAAAGAAGTGTATGTAGCTATTATAGCGGGGGCCATGTTGCTCGTCGCCTCGAGAGAAATCATTGCCAGGCAGAAGCGTCGCCTCAAAGGCTGGACTGGATTCGGACTCGGCGCTTCAACGCTGTTCGTCTCCTCCTTCGCCATAGCCCTTTACGGATTGTTCGTCGTGGTCCGCCCGGAGCCGTGGTACCTTCCCCAATACTCCATACCCTTGTTGGGAATGATTATGAGCAATACCATGAGCGCGATTGGATTGTCCATGGACCGGCTCACATCCGCTCTCCACGATAACCGGGCGATTATCGAGCAGCGGCTAGCGTTAGGAGAGTCATCGCGCCAAGCCATTCTCCCCTATCTGAGGGATTGCATCCGCACGGGCATTATGCCGGTCGTCAATTCCATGGCCACTGCGGGCATCGTCTCCCTACCGGGTATGATGACGGGCCAGATCCTAGCAGGAGCGATTCCCACAGAAGCGGTAAAGTATCAAATCATCATTTGGTTTCTCATAGCCGGAGGCGTAGGTTTTGGGATGGCTGCGGCTCTGAAAGTGATCGAATGGCGGCTATTCGACGAACGTCAACGCCTCCGTTTGGAGCGATTGGATTGAGCCTGATAGCGAACGCTTGGCCGGATATGGCCAAAATTGAATCCAATGAAGTCTGTTGAACGAACTCATACGTGGTACAATCGCCTCGGTTTGAGGCTACTTCCCTTCCGATTACGACGATGAAAACGACGAGACTCATGTTGGCGCTGCTGGGATTGCTGGTTTTAGCCTTCTCGAATCTCCACGCAAAAAAGCGGGAGATCCCTTTCATCTATTTGAACCAGAACCAGATACTGTACATCACCGTCATCGATAATATCTATCATGATGATGGTTTTGGTAGCGGAAACTTTGCTGACCGATATTATGATATCGAGGAAACGCTGGTTAAGGTTTTGAGGGAGACGGAATTTCCCATGGGTTACAAAATCGTCCGTTTTGGGGCTCGAGTGCCTGAGAATCAGCCGGAGTTGCAGTTATACATCACCAAATGGGGGGACAATGGACTGGGCGAAATTGAGGTTCGAATGAATGCGGCTTTGAAGGCCCGATCCCAAGGACGCACCAGAAACAAGCTTGGTTTCTTTCATGAAAGGGGGGGGGCCTTCCCGATGATCTCCCAATCCCAAACGACCGCAAAGTACAATGAGGTTCTGTCCAAGGCATTGATGGATCTCATGGCTAGACTAAACGATCATTTCAACGTGGACTTCGATGATTCCAATTTGGGGGAAAATTCTCGGTCCTCGAACTTCGGCTTGCCGGCCAAGGCCGATTAGGCCGGAGCATTTTGGTTTGAGATGAGTGGTTCGATGGATGACGCGAGCGTCGAGGCGGAATTGATAAGACGCATAGGTGTGGGTGAGCGCAGCGCGTTCGATGAATTGTACGCTCGTTACTCGCGACCGCTGTTTTCCTATGCATTCAAGTTTTTGAAAGATCGCATGATCGCGGAAGAGGTTCTTCAGGACGCCTTCGTGAAAATCTGGAGAACGGCGCCGAGATACAATCCCAAGCTCTCCCGGCCCTTCAGCTGGGCGGTTCTGGTAACAAAGCGGCTTTGTATCGACCGTCTGAGACGAATGAAGCCGGAGTCTGTGGTCGAGGACCCGCAAGCATTGCAATCCAGTGAAGACACGCGATCACAGCAGCGCTCTCCAGTGGAAACCGTCGCCGTGGGAGAGGACATTGGTCGACTACGTTCGATGATCGACAAGCTGCCTCAGGCCCAAAAGGACAGTTTATCCCTGGCTATCAGCAAGGGGCTCACTCAACAAGAAATTTCGGATACGCTAGGCATGCCCTTAGGTACGGTGAAAACCTCGATGCGGCGCGGGATGCAACGTCTCCGCCAGTTAATGTCACATTGTTATGAATAAGGAAGAATTACAGGAAAGGGCGCTTCAATACGCTCTCGGAACGCTCCCGCAATCAGAGGAGGCTGATGTAGAGCGCCTGGTTTCGGAAAACCAAGAACTTCGCTCGGTAGTCTACGAATGGCAGCAAGTGAATGAAGCGGATGCTAACGAGTGCGACCAGGTGGCGCCGTCTTTCCACATCTACTCGAGTGTCATGTCGAGAATCGACACGTCGAAGGGAGGCAACAGTTTGCTTAGCTCGAAGACTACGGGATCGCCTTTGCGCTTTCTAGTCCAATGGGGAGGTTGGGCTGCCGCAGCAGGTCTGGCCATATTCTCGGGAATCTCGATGAGCCAAGTAGCGAATGAAATGTCGATTGGCAGTCCGGCTGAGAGCGATATCGTACTCAATGAACTGGGCAATCCCGAGCAAGATAGCCTGGTAGCGAGCGAGGGTGAAGAGGAGGAATTTCAGAACCGGCTTTTGGAGTTAACGGGCCTAGCGGAGGCGTACTGGTTCTCTCGCGAAGGATTGCCGCCGGAGACGGATAATGGTGTCGATGCCCAGGAATTCAGCGGAGGATTTTCTATTTATGATCGGAAGATCAAAATAGGGGTAATCGGGATCGAGAATATTCCGGAAGGTCGCTTAGGCCGCTACTATAGCGTTTGGGCGAAGCCGTCGAAAGCTAGCGAACCCGTTTGGGCGGGTATGATACAGCAAGGCGAACCCGCGAGCCGTTTGGCCTTTTTCGATCTTTCATCTAACGACACTATCCAAGATTCTAATGAATCGATATCTTTCTTTGTAACCGAGGAGACGGAAAAGAGGCCCGCCCGCCCCGAAGGAAAAATCGTGCTGAGCGGAATTTAGTCTCTGAGTTTAAGTTTTCCGGATCGGTAGCGGGCGCTCGGAGATCGCCCACTACCTTAAATGCTTCGGCCATCCCCATCTTTGGAATGCTTTCATTACTTGTTTTGAGTGGGGTCCAGAGTATCGTGATTGAAGGGGTCCCGGATACTTGAACTCTCTATGATTGACCATTGCCAAACCGGGCTTGCCAGTTACCTTGTGGCTCAAATGGTCCATAAGCGGAAACTCTTGAACTGTTTGCTATCGGTCGCCGCATTCGGCAGTGCCAGCTGCTCGATTAAGAATGTGGCTATGAATCAACTAGGCGATGCCTTGTCTGGCGGAGGAACGGTCTTTTCTTCTGATGAGGACCCGGAGCTGGTCGGAGACGCATTACCCTTTAGTCTAAAACTGATGGAGAGCGTTCTTGCTGAGACGCCTAGGCATGAAGCGCTGCTCGGTGCCTTGGCTAGCGGATTTACGCAATATGCGTATGGCTATGTTCAACTGGACGCGGATGAAATCGAGGATGAGGATTATGATCGGGCACTAGAATTGAGGGATCGCGCCAAGAATTTGTATTTGCGAGCGAAAGGTTACGGG
>JAYZHU010000097.1:0-5983 GCA_036166175.1 Verrucomicrobiota bacterium
CCCCTACGCTCTATTAGTTCACAAATCTGCTAAATTTGCGTCGATTCGATCCCCCACATTTGAATTTCAGCATGAAACCCGAACCAATTCCTTGGTTTTTTACCAGATAGGATCAAGGGCACCAACCTATCTAAACAATCAGCCTATCACCCTGCCAGAAGAGACGATCTTCCAGCTATAAAAAAGCCCGGTTCCCTTTCGGGATCCGAGCTTTTGAAAGTCTAGGTTGACGCTACCGCAATCTGTATAGCGAACTAAGGCCTATTTAACACTGGCTAACGCCAAGCTAAGCCCCGTAGGCGCCTAGTAGTCCTTCTTCTTATGGCGATTCGACTTCAAGCGCTTGCGACGTTTGTGCTTCGATATCTTATGACGGCGTTTCTTCTTTAGATTACCCATAGACTACTGCTTCAAAATTTAGAAAAGCTCGAGACGGTGATCGCTGCCTGCTTTTCTGTAAAGAAGAAATTAAGGATTCTTGCCCCTTGGAGGATGGGCTCAGAAAACTATGCAGCTGAGACTCTGGCAACTGAACACAGTCCGTCGACAACCAATTTTACAACCAGCAGATAGCCATCCAAAGAGCGTCTATTGCGTGTATTCGTCGTACCGATCCCATCGAATCCACGTTGAATAATTCAGCCAATTGTCTCGACGAGGCACAGTGAGGCCCACGAGACAACTATTTGCCTCGACTTGTCTCGGCGTAGCTCAAAGGAGACGGAAGAGGCAACCAGCGAAGCATGAGCGTGGTTCAGGAAATAGGTGCCCCCGTCGGGGATAAAAGGCATGGAATCAAGTGCAGATTTGATTCAACGGGAGCGGGACTTCGATTGCTCTCGGATGTAGATTAAACGAATCGCGGTCCCGCGGAGCGCGGGACGCCCCTACAGTGTGTTGAAAACGAGAACCTCGTCTTGCTCTACCGCCGCGACCTGCGCCCGTGCCTGTCGAGAGCTTTCAACAAGGTATGGAAGCCCTTTGGCAGCGGGGCTTGAATGGGCAGGAGCTCATTTTCGGGAATATCGAACTCTACCGATATCAAATGAAGGCAAAGCCCTTCATAAATGGGAGACTCTTCCTGGCCGCCGGGCCGGTAATCCCGTTTTATTCGCGATAGGTAAATGCGGTCGCCTCGAGCATAAAGATTCTCTCCTGCAATCTTCAATCCGAGCTCCGCTGCATGGACACGAATCTGATGCGGACGCAGATCTCTGGTCTCGGCTTCCCATAAACCGTAGGAGCCATGAGCCCGTAAAAAGCGAAATCGAGTGAGGCACTTCTTGCCCGTCCGGTGCGATACAACCATTCGCTTGCCATTAGTATGAAAGGCGATCGGCCAATCGCCGTCGAAAGATTGCTCCTGTCCATCGGAGCTAGCGAGCAGATGGAAACGGTAAGTCAGCTGAGACGAGCCCGCTGCATTCTTAAGAATCTCTTCCCACCCGGGTGTCTTCGCGTAGAGCAAAACGCCGCTTAGTTCGGCATCCAGCTTGTATGCCCGAAACAGGCCTTCGATACCTAGATTGCTAAGCTGCGGCTTCTCGTTCAGCAGTTCCCTGCGAAGGGCCATGGAAATGTCCGGCTTGCCCTGATTCCAATCGTGCTGGAAGCAGGCCAAGCCCGCCGGCTTATTGATGGCAAAGTATCCCGGATCGTCCACCAGCAAGGGAAACTTGATTGGCCGCTCGCCCAAGTATCGCTCGGGAAAGGAAATGAATGAGTTCGTTTCGGACATGCTGGATAAAAAAGAGCCCCCAATCGCCGAAGCGCGGGAGCTCATGGATGGGAGGGAAAAAGTTTAAAATTTAAGCAGCGAGCAGCTTGGCAATAGAGGACTTGGCACGGTTGGCTTTATTGCGGTGGACCAAATTGCGCTTGGCTGCCCGGTCCATAGCGGACACGTACTCAATGGCTGCAGCTTTCAAGGCTTCCTTGTCTTCCTGCTCCGCCAGAGCTTTAACTTTTTTCGCCAAGGTTTTCAGTCGCGATTTCTGAGAACCATTGCGGAGCGTACGGGCAATGGTCTTACGGTGATTCTTGAGAGCTGACTTGGTATTGGCCATAAAAGGGGCGGATATTCGGCCGATTCGCCCCCGTGTCAAGGCATTATACTGGGGAATTTGCCAGCGGTAACCAGGCGGCACAGGCGAATGACGGATCCTGAGTAATTGGTGGCCACTGCTCGCATAGGTCAATGGGAGATGACCAAACAAAGATTGTAGTTTAACAACCCTTCGCGGGATGCCTGCGGCAACAGGATTTGGCGTAGCCAAAACAGGATCTTATGCGAGCGATCCGGTTCCGCCTCGGGCGGAATAATACCATATGCAAATAATCTTGATACAATGGTTACGGTACTATTGGAAGCAGCACCCTTCGACATGCTCAGGATATGCGACAAGGCGACGTATCCCTTTCGACGACCCGCAATTGCCTAAACGCGTCAACTAAAGTCGCAAGTCTTTGATCCCAAAACTATTATCCGCAAAGCGGATACCTGTTTCCTGAACCCGCAATTGCGGGAGAAGGAACTAGCGATTCCGCATATGCGGAAGAGCGATGTCAGAAACCCTCTACCTGCCGACGGAAAGAGCATAGTCTTGAACACCGCTCGTGTCTCGCTGGTTGCCTTTTCCGCCTCCGCTGAGCCATACCGAGCTCGAGACCCACTTCAGCCAGGTTCATCGCTGCCTGAAGCTTAAACGTGCACTGCGACAGCTTGTATTCGTTCAGCGACATCGTAAAATAGCCGGCGATCACCGATGCGCCGATGATCGCTATACTGATTGTTCCCACCAGAACGAAACCCCGCTTGTTTCCTATTAGTGCTCTCATATTTTATTCTTGCTGTTTACCTGGCGATTCCGTAACGCGGGCCGTGCCGAAATGATTTCGACGGTGTTGTTGAGATTGAGCACTTCCTTAAGCAGTACTGCTTCGATTTGCACAACCTTGACCGACAAGGCATCGGTCGTTCCCGACCGATTCATATCCAATTAAGAAAATCCAAATTGTTCTACATCGTCTATTGTGATAGGTGATACCCCACCGTAGTTTCGAATCAGCGTGTTCGCGTCAGCATCGAATGAATACGTTACATTCACTATTGAATTGCTGGTACCGTACGCTGTTAAAGCGAAAGTCGACGAGGTCGATGCCGAAACATTCTTAGCGTGGCGAACGTCGTATGCGAAAATATCCAAAGCCCTACGCGAGTTGCCACTCATATCAGCATAGTTGCCAAGGCTCATGGAACTGCGGGCCCACATATTTAAGGTTAACGAAACCCCAGCTAGCAGCAATCCCGCGAGAACCATGCCGATCATTATTTCAGACAGCGTAAAACTTGACGGTCTACGCGACCAAGACAACTTCGGCATCCTATTTTTAGCGGCTTCCATGATCGTCAAAATGAGCGGTAATAGAAATCATAAAGGCCATCTTTCGAAACCACTGTTTTGTACTCTCGCAAGTGACCCGTACCGCTGTTGTCCATCCAAGCGACCTGCACGGTTACTAGCTTCTGCGTGCTAGAGCGAGTATCGATCAGCCGTTTTACCGTGAAGCGAGTAGCTTAGGCGTCCGTAAAGCTAGACTCAGGGTAATACTTCGCTTCGATCTGCAAAGTGATCAGAGAATCCCAATTGTATGTACGAATATCTTCTACTTCGCTTTGCAGGAACTGGGAGGCACGCGTTTCATCCCTAGAAATCTCGATCAGCCTGCTTCCCTGAGCTAGCGCTCCGAAACCACCGGCGAAGACAATCAACACTAGAAACGTGGCGATCATCACCTCCATCAGAGTGAAGCCATCCTTCCCTCCGACCGCTCTGGATGCTGGATTTTTTGTTAATTGGCCAAACTTGCGATCTGTGCCACTCATACCGTTGGATTGAAAGATAGAGCCCAAAGTCAATGAACTCCATTCAATCTAACAACAGATGAATGCTACTTTACTGTAGCGATTTCCCGTATTTCTAAATCTTGAGTCGAGGAAGGTTCTAGCTCCGGAGCCGATAAGCCGGATTCTGTGGACCGCCGAGGCGGAACCGCGTTCATTTATCTGACTCGCGAAACGCGAGCCCCTTTCGAAAAAGGCGCGACATACCCGGGGCATTGGCGAGCGGGCCGCTCTGCCCCCTATTTTGTCTTGCGCCGGATTGGGCTTGCCCTGCCCGCCCGATTGCTCGGAGCGGCGGTGGGCTCTTACCCCACCATTTCACCCTTACCTCCTTCACCAAACAGATCCCCTAAACGGGGGCCTGCCCGCAGAAGCCTTGGCGAAGGTGGGCGGTGTATTTTCTGTGGCGCTATCCGTCGACCCGCCTTGAAGCGGGCCTCCCTCGCTTTCGCGAGGAATCCTGCCCTGTGACGTCCGGACTTTCCTCTCCGCTATCAAAACGGATTTGCATCAATAAAGAACGGCGGAGCGAACGCGTGGCTCCGAAGCTAGGCATCCCAATAAACGATGCGTCCGCAATTGTCGCAAGTCGTTATTTCGTTTGCCTTGCGCGCCTCCACCTCGACGGTAGCTGATACGCGCATGTGGCAGCCTTGGCACTTGGCATCCCGCAATGGAACGATAATCGGGTATTTCAGACCGCGGGCAACCCGGCGGTAGATGGATAGGGGGAGTTTTTCGACCTGGGATTCGGCTTCGCCCAAAGCTTCGCAAGCCACGTCGATCTCGCTCTTCAAATTGATCTCTTTTTCGTCCAGCCTTTTCAGGGCTCGCGACTCCATCTCGATCTTCTTCTTGATCTCGGCTTCATCCTCGGCCTGGGTTTCACGGGCATCGTCGAGCTCGTACAAAAGCTCTAGCTCGGTTTCTTCCAGACTGGAAACCTTGGCCTCCGCCAGCTCGATCTCGTGGGTCAGGGCCGTGTATTCCTCGTTCTTCTTAACCTCGAGCTGCTGGCTCTTATACTTGAGAGCCTGGTTCTCGACCTCGCCCATCTCGGTTTCGATGGCCTTGCCACGCACCTCCATCTCCTTGATTCGCTGCTTCCCCGCCTCGATCTCCGACTCGAAGGCCGCGATCTTCTTTTGGATCGATTCCCTTTCGCAGGGTAAAGATTCAAGCGATCGCTCGATTCGCTCTAGATTCATTTCCCGATCCTGAAGGATCAACAAACTCGTGGTGCCATTATCGCCCATAAAAGACAATCGATTGGAGGCGGTAATCCGGACCCCGTCAAGGAGCATCAGCAGCTTATCCTAAATGTAATACATCGCCTTGGGCTCGCGAGCAGCCAGATCGGCCAGGCTCACCAACTCGGCACCCCGCTCGAATTGTCGCCAAAGCTCTTTCCAGGCCGCTTCCACCGCTTCTCCCGAATCGCCACCGACCCGGGCGCTCTCGCCAGACCAATCGCCCTCCACAACGGAAACGATATCCAGCAGCGAAATGGCCTTCGGCTCCTTGGACAGCAAGTAGCCCCCTTGCTTCCCACGACGACTCTCGACGAGCCCGCCTTGCCGCAGATCGCTCAATATCTGGGCCAGATACTTGGCTGGAATCTCCTCGGCTTCAGCCACTTGGTCTATGCTAGAAACCAGGCCACGCTCGTATAGCTTCGCTAACTGAGTCATGGCCCGACAAGCGTAGTCTAGCTTCACCGTCAGCTTCATTAACAGACTCCAAGCTGGCGATCGAGGCCTAAGCGAGCGAGGAAAAAATGCTTCTAGAAATTGTCGCCCGCCCCACCTTTCTGAATCCATTTTCCAATCGGTCAAAAAGGCCTTGCCCACCGTAATCTAAACGTTTCAATGGCCCGCTTTGATTCTCGCCGCTGTTCGTAAATCCAAGCCCAAAATGCTTGGGAAAAGGGCGTAGAAAAAGGTTGTGATCGCACCCGCGATTTGCGACGGTTTAAATTGACTAATTTGACTATATGGATCCTCAGAGCGACACTGAAAACAATCCCGCAAATCACGATGGGGCAAAGGACTACGATGCCTCGAAAATCCAGAAGCTAGA
>JAYZHU010000098.1:0-15686 GCA_036166175.1 Verrucomicrobiota bacterium
ATTCCAGATCTTTGGAGCGATTCTTCACAGATGCCTTCTTCCCCGCGATCTCAGCCTTCTTGGCCAATTCGCGGGCCTGCTTCAGCTTCTCCTCAATCTTCCTCCGTTCCTCCTCGTAGGGATCGGGGGCGTCGAATATAAAAGGTTCCGGCTCAGGGAAAGATTCCGCCTTCCGCTCGAAGACGGGTTCCTGAAATGGACGAGGCGGAAGCGGCGACGGATCCGGCTCGAAGGCTGGCTCGAAAACGGGTTCGGGCTCCGGAGGCGGGGCAGGTGCCCTGCCCTCGCCTTGGCGCTCAATAATCTTCCGGCGAATCTCCTCTTGGATTTTGCGAGCCCGCTCCGATGCATCCGGACTCGGGCCTTCCGGCTCATCCCTTTTACCTTTCGCTCTGCTCGCTCCTATAAAATAGAGCACAGCGATAATGATGGGGACAAGCTTATCGAGGTTATCTAAAAACCAGTAGTCCATTACCTATGAGCACTAGCCATCCCGCCTAGCATTGCCTTCGTCTTCTTGAAGAGGGTCGGCAATCGACTCTCTCATTCGCGTATCGGACTCGATATTCTTCATCTTGTAATAGTCCATGATACCCAGATTGCCGCTACGAAAGGCTTCCGCCATGGCTAGCGGCACTTGAGCTTCGGCTTCCACCACCTTCGCACGCATTTCCTCGACACGAGCTTTCATCTCTTGCTCCGACGCAACCGCCGCGGCTCTTCGGATTTCCGCCTGGGCCTGAGCCATATTCTTGTTGGCTTCCGCTTGGGCCTCTTGCAACGAGGCCCCCACATTGGCCCCGACATCGACATCCGCGATGTCGATCGACAGAATTTCAAAGGCCGTTCCAACGTCCAGTCCTCGATCCAGAACTACCCGGGAAATTGAATCTGGCGATTCGAGGACGACCTTGTAGGAATCCGCTGAACCAATGGTGGTTACGATGCCTTCGCCCACACGAGCGATGATCGTTTCCTCCTTCGCGCCCCCAACGAATCGCTCCAAATTGGTTCGAACGGTCACCCGTGCCTTGGCCTTAACTTGAATTCCGTCCTTAGCGACGCCATCTATCGACTTCTTCGCCAATTCTTGGCTAGGGCAGTCAATTACTTTTGGGTCAACGGATGTGCGAACCGCCTCGACCACGGACTTGCCCGACCCTTTCGTCGCTAGGTCAATCGCGCAGGCCCGCTCGAAATCCAGACTGATTCCCGCTTTCATGGCGGCAATGATCGCCTGTACTGTCGGAATTAGATTACCCCCAGCCAGAAAATGGGCTTCCAGTTCGTCTGTGGTCAAATCCACTCCTGCCTTTACCGCCGTGATACGGGCATCGACCACCAGACTGTAGGGCACCCCCCGCAACTTCATAGCAATTATATTCAGGAATCCAACCGGGGCCCGGGCCAGCAATGCCTTCAACCAGGTATTGAAGAATGAAATAAAGACGAACCCGATCACCAGCAAAACCAGGCCGATAGCAATTACCAGGATTAGTGGAGCGTTGTTCAAAAATGCCAAAGTATTGGGCAGTGTCATAGTTATAGAGCAGTTTTAGTTATATTTTGGATACGAGTATTCTGAAATTGTCTCGGCCAGTCACTCTGACCTCGGTATTTTTTTCGATGAAGCCTGATTTCGAGAAAGCTTCCAGTTTCTTTCCGTTCACCATAACGAATCCAGTTGGACCCAAAGCAGTGACAGTTGTGCAAATTTGGCCATCGATTTCATCAGCAGCTTGGGAATACCCAGTTTTGGCCTTTACCGACTCCTTAAGGAACAGACGGGATCCCATTCGCGTATTCGGCAGCACTTTGAATTCAACGTACAGTGCAGCGACTAGCAGAAGAACCGCGACGATGGCAGCTATGAACGCCCCTTGGGCGCCAAACTCCGAATACGCTTGCACGACACCGCCGATTATCACGAGCCCACCAATAGCCCCAACTATTCCGCCGGGAAGAAATACTTCAGCGGCGATAAATAGCACGCCGAGGACAAAGAAAATTACAATAGTGGTCATGTTCTCACCTCTTCCACGTGAAAGCCAAAGACATCGGATCTCAACACGCGAACTCTGGCCCCTTTTTCAATCATCCCCACATCCGTTTTAGCTTCGTAGCGCTTTCCATCTATCTCGATTTCCCCTGTCGGGAACAGGTCTGTCACCGCCAGCCCTTCCATCCCGATTCCCGGATTCGGCCTGCCGTCAGGAATGCCCAGCTGGCTTGTCCCGCTCACCGATTCTGCCAGAATCATTCGGTCCCAAAAGACGGTTTTCGGCAGAAAGCGGGCCAGGAGAGCGAAAAGAACTGCGGCGAGAATCACGCCGCCGCCTAAATTGTAGATTGGCCTCAGGAAGAGGTCGAATGTTAACTCAAAGTCGCGCGCTTCTTTGGGCCAAATATCCGCCATGCTCCAAAGCAATCCGCCCACCATCATAACCATGCCAGGCAAAGCCAAGAAAATGAGGCCCGGAAAAAACACGAGCTCCACGAATACCATAACCGCGCCTACGACGAAAACGATTAGCCCCTCGTATCCAGAAAGCCCCGCAACATGATGCCCAAAATTGACTACCGCTATCATGGCAATTCCCGCGATCCCGAACACCCCAAAACCCGGAGTCTTGAATTCGACCAAGAGGGCGAGGATGCCAAGTCCCAAAAGCACCGGACTCCAGTTCATCAGATGGCCGGCCAAATTCAATGACCAGGTCGCCTCGAAATCGTGCCTAACTACCGTCTGCCCGCTGGCAACCGCTGCAATCAATGACTCTATGTCATCAAAAATTCCCGATCCCAGAAGGGGCTGCGGCGGATCGCCATAAGTCTCATGAGCCCTCCGCGCATTGAGGTTGAGCAGTTTGCCCTCTTTGGATAGCGTATTTCCATCGATAACGAGTTCGAAGTCAGGATCGATCATCGCTTCCATCACTTGGCTGCGATACCGGTATTCGCCTGTGTAAGCATCGACCTTGGCAGTCAGAAAGGCATTGATCTTCCGTTTCATCGAATCATCAACGTTCTGCCCGGTTCCAGTCACGACCTCGGAACTCCCCATCGTCGCTCGAGGCATGAAGTAAATATCTTTGGTTACCGAAGCGATAATCGCTCCCGCCGAAATCGCTTCTTCATTGATAAAGGTGGCGGTATCCCCTTCGAAGCGATCAATGACCTTCATAATCTCGAGGGTGGAGTTGAGTTCCCCACCCGGCGTATCCATCTCGAATAGAACGAGGTCCGCATCCCTTTCGATCGCATCCTTAATACCAGAGCGAATCGAAAAGAGCGTCGGTCTACCAATTGCTCCTTCAATCGGTATGATGTAGACAACGAATGCATCCGCATCCGTTTGCAGCTCAGCATTCGCGGAGTCGACATCTGAAGGCGCTTCAGTCGCGCCATCACCAGAAACGGCTTTCTCCTCCTCCGTCTCGGCCAGCAATTCGCAAGGCGATCCCAAGATCAGCATTGTCCCCAGAGCTATTAATCGGCATCTCATTTCTAGAGTCGGATAAATTCTGCCCAAGCAATTTGCAAAAAGCAAGGCCAGGAGAATAGACAAGCACTTGATTGATGAGCATTTGTTGCTCAAAGTGAGCAGGTAAGCTTAATCGAAGATTAAAAGTTACCACATTCGCAAGTTTCGCTTCGCAATATCGAGGCATTCCCCCTTTATCAAGTCATCGGAAATGGACGAAATTGAATATCTCGGTTCGCGTATCCTCAGGTGGCAAGTGGGAGCCTCTACTTTCCTAGCCTGGCCTGAGGCGGGCGCCCGTCTGATGAACTGGAATATCACTCATCCCGATGGGACATTCCGTGACATCATTACCTGGCCAGAGCTCGATGACGCCAGCGAGGTTGTCAAAGCCCGTGGAGGCAATCCCATCCTCTTCCCCTTTTCAGCCCGCACATTTGACCAAGGAAACATCAATTATTGGCGCGATCCTGAAGGCAAGCAGCGCCCCATGCCAATGCACGGCATCGCCCGCCAAAGTCCCTTTGAAATCACTCGGGCCGACGAAACTGGCTTCGCCGCTCGCATGATTCCCGACAGCGAAGCCCATGAAGCCTATCCCTTTCAGTACGATTTCGAAGTCATCTATCGATTTGAAAGCAACGGCTTAACCGTGGAACTGAGGCTAAAGAACAATGATAAAGTCTCCATCCCCTGGTCCGCTGGCAATCATTTCTACTTCAACCTTCCCTGGGCGGACGGGACAGAGCGCCGTGATTACACCATAAACATTCCCGCCAGCAAAGCATGCAAGCATGCCGCGGATGGACGACTATTTCCTATCGATAGCTTCAAAAAAACCGATTCTGTGGCCAATCCTGAACTCGTAGACCGAATCCATTACGAACTGACGCAGCCAATGGTAAACTGCTATTGCTCGATGGACGATTCCAAGCTGGAGATCGAAGTTGGAGCAGACAACGATCCTGATCCCGGATACGCCGTTGTGACTTGGACGCAGTCGGACGCTTCTCCCTTCTTCTGTATCGAACCTTGGATGGGGCCACCCAATAGTCCAGAAAACGACGTGGGCCTCCATTGGGTGAGTCCCGGCAAGACCGAAGCGTTTTCGAGCACTGTCAGGGTTTAATGACGAAGTGGATTCTTGCTTAGCGAGAGAGCAGTTCCTGGACAATCGAGTGCCACTCATCCTTGAGCGACCCTTCGCATTTAGGCTGGCCAGAGCGATGATACCAATACGAAGCATTGGACAAATCGCCTTCGACTCGATGCAAATATGCATGCACCCAATCACCTTCGCGTGATCCCGCGCTTAGGCACAATTCATGAGCTTTTTCCCAGTCCCCCTTGGCGTCATGCCACAAGGCTTTGAGCTCGTCGCCTAGTTCCGCGGGCGGCTCTCCGCCTGACTGCAAACTCGATTCAAATGCTTCAATATCCATCACTCTCGTTTTCAGTTATTCTCCCCGTTGGCATTTTTGCCTTTATTAGGCCAATCTCAGCTCAGATAACTCTCATCGAGTGACGACTACTAGAAAAAAAATCCTCGAAGCCTGCTGTCGGAAAATCCGCTGGGAGGATCTCGATCCGGAGCCGATCCGAAAATTGATCGGTCTGGCCCTCGAAGAAGATTTAACCGGATCAGGATTGGTAGCCGAGCCCGAGCTTAAAGGAGATCGATCCAGCGCTCTACTCGACTCTGACCAGCGCATCCAAACAACGCTACAAGCGCGCGAGCCTCTTTGCTTAAGTGGGCTTCCGCTAACGTATGAAATTCTCAATTGCTTTGATGAACGTCTGGAGTTCAAGAAAAGCGCTGAAGATGGAGAATGGATTCCCCCAGGCAAACCGATTGCCACAATATCGGGGCCCTGCCAATCCGTTTTGACGATAGAGCGAACACTCCTGAATTTCCTCCAGCGACTTAGCGGCATAGCCACCACCACTCGCCGATTTACAGATCGGCTGGGCGACTCCCGCACCCGGCTTCTGGATACGCGAAAAACCACTCCAGGATACAGATACCTCGAAAAGTATAGCGTTGCTTGCGGCGGAGGGTGGAACCATCGCATGGGGCTTTTCGATCGCGTCATGCTCAAGGATAACCATCTAGCCGCCTTCGGGAATGACCTGCGGGCCGCCACCCGCCAAGCTACGCGGCTCTCCCGGCAGGAGAATCCGGGTTTGCTAATCGAGATGGAAGTGGATCGTCTCGATCAGATCGACGCCGCCCTCGAGGGAGAGGTGGATATCATTTTACTCGACAACTTCACCCTGCCCGATTTGCAAAAGGCCCAGGCCTTGATAGGCGACCAAGCGGTAACGGAAATTAGTGGGAATGTTTCTTTGGATACAATCGCGGACTATCGCGCCATTGGTTGCGATTTCATTTCAACAGGAGCCTTGGTTCACAAGAGTGTTTGGGTCGATATCGGCCTCGATTGGGACTGCACCTTATAGCGAATAGCCATGCCAGAAAAACCGCCTGCAGGAAATCATCCGCCACCAATGAGCAAGGAATCGCTCATACTTGGCGAGCTGCTGGCGGCAAAACAAAATTTCGCCTCGGGAAACTCATTAGCCGATCGCCTCGGGATTTCGCGAGTAGCCGTGTGGGCCCACATGGAAAAGCTGCGGGAGCAAGGTTTCGAATTCGAGGCGGTTCGAAGCAAAGGCTACCGAATCGCTCGCTATCCCGAAAACTTAAATCAAAGCCTGATCCAGGCGATGCTCCCCAGCCACGCCCAAGAGTTGCGAGTCATCGCCCACGAGGAGATCGACAGCACCAATTCCGAAGCAGAGCGACTGCTCGCCAACGACGCTACGGATCCTATCCTCGTACTTTCTAGAACCCAGACGCAAGGAAGAGGTCGGTTCGGCCGGGAATGGCACAGTGCGGAAAATGGAAATCTCTACGCCAGCTTCGCGTTTCGCCCTCGCGTTCCGCCCGCCCGACTCTCGACCTTTACGCTCTGGATGGGGGTCAACATCTGTGCCTTCTTGAACAGCTACTTCCGCATACAGAGCAATGTCAAATGGCCCAACGATATCCATATCGACGGAAAAAAGGTAGCCGGTATTCTGACCGAAGCCCGTATGGATTCCGATCATACACGCGAACTGATCCTTGGCGTGGGCCTCAATATCAACAGTTCAACGGCAGAATGGCCAGCTGAGCTTCGATCAATTGCCGCATCTATCCGGCAAATCACCGGCAGAAAGGCGGACTTGAACCAATTTACCGCCATCCTCGCCGGCCGCGTTTACCAAGCTTATGACCAGTTTATTGCGGATAGCTACCGAACCGCAATGAAGGAGATGTGGAGCGACTACGATCTCTTGACTAACCGAAAAATCAGCCTCCTGCACGGAAAGTCCCGCATTTCCGGAATCGCTCGAGGAATCGATCTTCATGGGGCCTTGGTTCTCGAAAGAGAAGATGGATCCAGGGTTCAAATCCGAGCGGGCGAGGTGACAATCGAAAAGTGAATGCCGCCCTATCCACGAGCGTCTAATGCTTAATCAGGATTATCTAAATCGCTCATCCAATCGAGTCCGCTCCCACGAATGAAGATATTGGGATTGCCGCATTGGTTAAGCGCCGCTTTCTTTCCCAAAATTGCCGATCTAGTATCACAAACATGCCCAAATCAGAGGATCAGCCAGAATACACGATAGAAGTGGAAAACCTCCACAAGCGCTTTGGGAACCTAGAGGCTGTCGCAGGTATATCATTTCGGGTAGAAAAGGGGCAAATTGTCGGATTCTTAGGGCCCAATGGAGCCGGGAAAAGCACTACGATGCGTATTTTAACTGGTTATATTAAAGCGACTTCTGGCATTGCTCGCATCTGCGGAATCTCGGTCGCAAGCAATCCTCACGAAATCAAGCGCCGCATCGGATACATGCCGGAAAACAATCCGCTTCCACAGGAGTTGCGGGTACGCGAATACTTGAAATCGAGAGCCTGCTTGAAAGAGCTGCCCTCCCGTCACCGGGGCAAACGCATCGATGAGGTTATGGAACGCTGCGACCTGACACGGGCGCAGGACCGCATAATCGGCAAACTATCCAAAGGCTTCCGTCAGCGGGTCGGTATCGCAGACGCCATAATGGCCAATCCCGAAGTGATCATAATGGATGAGCCAACAATCGGTCTAGATCCCCATCAAGTCATCATGATCAGGGATCTGATCGCCAGCTTGCGAGGCAAGATGAGCGTCATCATTTCCAGCCACATTCTGCCTGAAATCGAGATGACCTGCGACCAGGTGATGATCATCAACAGCGGCAAGATAGTGGGTCAAGGCACCCCCAACGAACTAAGGGAAGCCTTCATCAATTCCACTATCTACGAACTGGAAATCAATGGCGACCTAACCAATCTACGCGATTCCCTCAAGACCGTGGCTACAGATCTCGAAGTGACCCAATTCGAGGAAGCCGACGAACGCGGCTTTTCCAAAGTCTCTATCCGAATCCCCGGGAATCATGATTATGGAGAACTGATTTTCAGCTGCTTGGCTGGAAATTCCCTCATTAGAGCGCGGTCGCTTCGCAAACGCCAAGCTCCACTAGAAGACGTGTTTCTGGCAGCTACGCGAAGGAGCTGGGAAACCTTGGATAAAGGCCTCGCCAAAAAACAACCGTCGTCCGACGAGATTCCGGAGAAGGCGGAGATCTCAACGGCCAGTTAAGACTGTCGCGTCCCTATGAGGCATTTCACTACCTTGCTCCGCTCCGAACTTTGGAAACTGCTGGTCAGTCCCAGCACGTATATCGCCGCATTCCTTTTCCTTTTGATCATGGGTTTCCTCTTCCAACTTATTCTCGTGGACTACGCTAGCGATCCAAAAGAAGAAAATCCCTCGATCACTTTCTTCCGGCTCTTTTTCGTCCCGGTATTCTTCATGGTGCCGCTTCTTACTATGAGAAGCGTCTCGGAAGAGCGGTCTCGCGGAACGATTGAAACCCTCATGACCACGCCCGTAACCGCGACCGAGGTGATTCTATCGAAATTCACTGCTGGATACCTCTATTACGCGGTGCTTTGGGCCTTCACTGGCTGCTTCCATATTCTGTTCTACTCCTTTGTCCAAGAGGATTCCCTTTTCGATCCGTATCCAATAATTGGAGGATACGCCTACATCGCGGTCAGCGGAACCCTTTTCTTAAGTCTTGGCATCTTTTCCAGCGCCCTCACGTGCAGCCAATTAGTGGCAGGCATCGCCAGCTTCTCCATGGTGTTCGGGTTCATCGTTGTCGGGAGTTACCTAGAAGATCTCGCCCTACCCTTTATTTCCAGACCGGAATGGATAGACATGCTGGCCAAACATACGGATGTCTTGCAGCATATGAGAGATTTCTCTTCTGGGATAGTCGACACGCGAGCGATTGTCCTCTATGGGAGCTGTTCCCTGGCGTTTTTGTTCTTGAGCATACTCATTCTCGAATACCGGGAGGGAGCGAGCTAATACGATGAGTCTCATCGAATCCTACCAGTCCAATCGCATCGCCGATCGCCTACACGCCGTCGTACAATTTCTCCTCGTCTTCCTGATACTTGCGGCGATCAATACGATCGCCATGCGTTCCTACACCCGGTTCGACACAACGCTGAACCGCTCCTTCACCTTGTCCGCCCAGACGGTCGCCTACCTCACACAGCTTCAGCAGCCAATCAATATCGTCGTAACGCTGTCTGAGCAGAGCCGCGACCTCGGAATTCGAGACATCTACCATGACGTTAAGTCACTGCTTAGCGAATACGAGTACGAAACTCGCAATCAGGGTGAAAATCGGGTGCGCGTGGAATACCTGAATATCTATCAACAAGCTCGAAGGGCAAAAGAATTGGGCGTCACCAAGGAAAACGCCATCGTATTCAATCCTGGAGCTCAGAACAAGATAGTCGATATCGATAAGCTATACAATGTTTCACAAGGCGATATTCAGGAATTCCTTGGAGAAACTGTTTTTACCCAGAAGATACTGGAAATATCTCAAGACGATGAGCCGAAAATCTACTTCGCCATTGGGCACGGTGAACTAGATCCCGGAAGCTTCTCTCCGGACCAAGGGATCTCCAAATTCGTGGATGAACTTCAAAGCCAGAATTTCGCGACTCAAACGCTGGACTTTTCCACGATCTCGGAAATTCCCAACGACGCTAGACTGTTGATTATACCCGCGCCTCGATCACCGTTTCTCCCTCGTGAGCAAGAGATCGTCAAGAGCTACTTGAGACGAAACTCCGGCCGAGTTATCCTCATGATTGAGCCAGGGGCCAAGCACGGACTCGAAGATCTGCTTTTCGAATGGGGAATTCTGGCGGACGATGCCATAGCGGTAGAAACGAGTCGTAATAGCCAAATTGAAGGGGGAGATCTCCTTATACGCCGTTTCGCCCCCCATCCCATAACCAACGAACTGCTTCGCTTGAATATGACCTTGGTCACAGACCGTGCCCGAGTAGTACGAGAGGATCCTGGTCGACCCATCGATGAATCACTCTTGGTGAAAGAAATAATGGCCACCTCCGACGAGAGTTGGGCCGAGAAGGATTACAGAAGCGACCAATCTCCCGAATACGATTCTACTGTAGACCTCAAAGGTCCCGTGCGAGTGGCAGCAGTGTCCGAAAGGAAAGTCGATTCCTCCCTCGGTATCAGCATCCCCGGCGGGCGGCTCATCGTTTTCGGCACTTCAAACTTTCTCACCAACAACCGCATCAGCGCTTCTGGCAACCTCTTCTTGGCGATGAACACGATTAACTACGCCATCGATCGGGTCGCCCAACTGAACATCCCGCCTCGACCCATTCGCAAGGTCAAGCTAGACCTAAGCATGGAACAGCTTCTTATTTCTCGCTATTTAATTTGGCTAGGCCCGCCCGTCCTAGTTGGGCTGCTGGGCATCCTTATGTACCTAGCGAGACGGCAATAACCGCACTTATGCGCCTGAAAATCACACTGACTCTGCTCGTCATCCTCCTGGGTCTACTCACCTTCATATTCTACGTAGATCCGTGGGAAGACCGCTTGGAAATCGACCCAGACGACAGCAACGCTCTAGGCGCCCTCGCCGTTGATATCGACTATCTGCGAATTTCAAACCGAGATTCGAATAGATCCTTAACCCTGGAACGCCTGGAAAACGGCTGGATGCTTACCGAGCCCTACCGCTGGCCCGCCAATGCGTTCGCTGTCGAGCGTATACTAACTCAGCTACAATTCTTGGATACAAAGGTTTCATTCGATACGGATAGGCTCGTTCAAGCCGGTTCGGTTTTGAGCGACTACGGATTAGCTCCCCCCGAGCTCACTTTGGAATTCGGAAGCCAGGGTAATCGCGATACCGTGGGTGTCGGGCACGCCACTGAGGTTGGTGAGCATCTGTATTTACTTTCATCGGATCGCTCTCAAATCCATGTGGTGGATCGAAGCCTAGTAGACAGTCTGTCCATAGATATCGAAGATCTACGGAATCCGAGGATCTTTCGGTCCAGCATCTTTGAAGTCGACTCTTGGAATCTGCAGCTGAGCCCAGCAAACAACTTGCGCACGCGAGTCACAAAGAACGACGAGCAGTGGGTATTTGAAACTCCCATTCGTACCCGAGCCGATACCCTTGAAGTGAATACGCTTCTCGGCAAACTGCTTGAAATCAAGAGCTTGAGGATCCTTCAACCTACGCCAATCGATTTGGCTCTATTTGGATTAGAGGAGCCTTTCCTCCGAATCGCCATGGAATCCGATCAAACTCGAGAAGCCTTGGAAATCGGTAATCCAGTCGAACCGGAGCAACCCTCGATTCGCTACGCCAAACTCGAGAATCGGCCTACCGTTTTTGAAATGGAGATCGACTACCTTCCCGAAGTGGAAAACGCCCAGACTAACCTTCGCGACCGACGGGTATTCGAAATCGATACCGAATTCGCCAGCTCCGTTTCATTCGAACGAGGAGGGACTGAAGTCTTTTCCTTGCAAAAGCTGGAACCCGATGAATCCAAAACGGATGAATGGGAGATTCTTATTCCCGACGAGGAACAAGGGCTTCAGAGGCAGAAGGGTTCATCGCAGGCCGTCGAAACCGCCTTGGAGTGGCTAAACCGGATCAAAGCTGTCGCCACAAGCAGTACATCGGGATTTATCCACGACGCCCCCACCGCCGCCGATCTTGAATCATACGGCCTCGAGTTTCCCGAGTTCTCTATCAGCGTTACCTCCGATCGGTTCAAGGACAAAGAGGAAACAATGCAGGCTCCTAAAGCGGAAACCCTGCTAATAGGCGATCCCAATAGGGAAGACCGATCCACCCGGTACGTGAAGCTCGCTGAAGCCGATTTCGTGTATCTTGTTTCTAACGACATTCTGGAAATGGTTCCCGACGACGCTTTTCGATATAACGATAGGCAGCTTTTCGATTTTCCAGATGACGCTATTGTCGACCGCCTGACAATTACGCGCCTATCCAATGGGGAGACGATTCTGGATTCGGCTATTGACCAAGGCAATCTGCCCATGGACCTAGTAAGCGCTCTGACTCCTCTCACTATAAAGTCGTACCTAAACGATAACTACACGTCTAACGTCACGATCGCGGGAAAACGCCAGTCTTGGGCATATCTATTGAAAACCACCTACCAGTGGACAAACGTGGAGGAAGGGCAAACGGAAACGGCTGAGCTCTACATTTCCGAGCTCACAGGCGGGCCTTTTCTCGTCGGGGGCTCGATCGATGTAGGCGCCGTTTTCGAATTCGAGCAGGCCTTCATCGACGCATTTAGCTCAGCAGTATTCGATCGGGTTATGCGAGAAGCTCCCCAAGAGCCTTTCGACCCGAATATCCCGCTACCGGGCACCCAGAGCGAACCCGCTAACGCCTCGGAAGACTAGAACTAGAAGACCGTTGCAGTCCAAGGGTAAATCGAAACGTAATTACGCCTGGCGCGGCGCTTGTCTGCTGTGCAAAGCGACTCTCGATTTCGTTTATACGCTAGGAGTTGTAGCACTGACTCTGCTAGTCGGGCTATTCGCCTACGTCGTCACTCTCGACGAGACGGATATGCCCCGATTTCTCGTCCAGTTTTTGGAAAAGGAGCTCGAATCCCAAGGAGCTTCTATTAGTATGTCAGGAATCCGGATACAGCCTAGTGGACGCATCACCATAGATCAGCCAATCATTGAATCGACAGACCTGCAATCGGAGATCGCCCGGGCCGACCGCATAATCGTCAAAGTGAACCCCGCCCTCATGATCTTCGGACGGACACGGCTGAACGAGCTCTACGTGGATAATGGATCTATCATCGCCCCGGCCATGCTATCCCGTACCGGGCTTCCCGAGCCTCTAGTCGAGAAAATAGATCTGGCTACCGCGAATACTCGTTCAGGTTGGGTAATTCAGCGGTCGACATTGCAGTTTAGCGATGCCCGGCTGACGATGAACGGCACTGTAAATCTAGCCACATTAGAATTAGACGAGCGGGAAGAAGAGCCCTTGCCACTCACAGAAAGATTAATTGCCTTCCACAAAAAGGCTCGGGAGTACGAAGACTACCTCAATCGAGTATCTGGTCTAGAAGCTAATATCGCTATTCGATCCGTCAGGAACGAACCGCGTTCAATTCGCGCGTCCCTCAGCGCGGATTCGGCCCGTTGGGAAAATCGCTTTTCGGCAACCGGCATATCGCTTACGGCAAACGCAACCGAGAAAGCCCCGCTCCGCATCGACGCCCAATTGGAATCTGTGAATGGACCCGAAAATATCCATGTCAAAGCCGCTAGCATAACCGCTTTGTGGAACGATTTCCCCGAGCACGATCAATGGTTGCCCGATTCATTCCATTGCGCGATTAGCTCCATGGGCCAGGAATCCGAATACATTACCAATATTACTACTACCGTTGAGCCACACTCCCTTACTCACTGGAACGCCAAGGGTCAGGTTCAAATCGCCGATTCATCCTGGAACTTCGCTGGAAACGCAGATTTTGAATCCAAAACGGGAAAAGCCTTACTCTCGGGCTCTCCAACCAATGGCCTAATAGAATTACTCTCCGGCATCGCGATAGAGCTCTCTCCTCAACTGGCCTCTATGCCCATTAACGAGTTCGCTCGCTTTGACGGGCAAGCCGATGTTAGCATTCTAGCGGAATTTGAAGGTTCATGGAAACCGAGATCCGCTAAGGCTTCCTTGGTCGCGAAACAGGTCACTTCCCTCGGGGCCCGATTCGACCAGACAATCGCTGAAGCGACTATCGAAGGAAACTATATCCAGGTCCCCAACATTTGGCTCCGAAGCGGCCCTCAAAATGGGCGTTTATCTGTCGATTTCGATCTGGATAGCAAACGGCGGCGCGTTCTCATTGACGGGCTATTTAATCCCAGCACAGTCAATGGCTGGATTCCCGCGAATTGGTGGATCGAACTGTGGGAGAACTTCCAGTTTCCAGAGGAAGGCTTCTACTGTCTGATGGATTCAGAGCAAATCGTGAGGCGTCCAGAAACGCTTCGCCTAACGGGCTACGCTTTGGGCAAAAACCTTGGGTTGCGTGGACATGCCATGGAAGAGGTCGAATCTCGCATGTACATACGGCAGCGGTACTTCGATCTCTATGATATGTCTCTGAAAAGAGCTGACGGCTCCCTCCGAGGCGAGAGCCAATTCTCCATCGCCGTCGATCCTCGCGACCAGAAAAACAAATTGAGTGCCATATGGATCGACGCGAAATCGACAACGGATCTTAACGTCGGCCCAGATGTGCTCTATGAGCTTCGTTCAAAAGTTGAGGATATCCTCGAACCCTATGACTACCTCGTCGCTCCTAAGGTCCGGGCTACTGCCTCGAGCATTCGAGAGAGAGGCGTATTCCAATACGATATCGACCTCGCTATCGAAACCGACGAGCCCATAAGCTACCATCACTTCCCGCTAGACTCGCTTAAAGCCGATATTCTCATATCCAACGATCGGGTTAGCATCCCAACTATCCGAGCAGGTCTAGCCAATGGAATCGTTGAAGCCAACGCCGAAGTACGCGGCGAGGAAATCGATCTCAAAGTCACCCTCAGCGAAGCCCACTTCGGAAACACGCTAGAGGCTTCCGCGATCTACTTCGCCGCTAACGACGAGGAGAGCGCCGCTAACGAGTTCCCGCCAGAAGAACTCGCCAACTACGGCGGAACCGCCAATTTGGAATTCAATGGAAGCGGCATAGTTGGAGACTCCCTATCTTTCGACGGCAAAGGGACGTATCAGATTTCTGGAGCCGACTTCTACCAACTACAGCTTTTCGGGGGCCTTTCGCGCATTTTCGACAATGCTGGACTGCCTATCACTACACTGAGATTCGAAGACGCGGATGGGGCGTTCGACGTAGAAAAGCGTTATGTTCGCTTTCCCGAATTGCGACTAAAAGGAAGAGTTGCCCAAATCAGGAGCGAAGGAAACTACGATCTCGCGGAAGGGCAACTCGACTTTACAGCTCAGCTCCAGCCGTTCCGATCCGTCCCCATCTTCGAGCTTCCCGCCCGCGTGCTGGACATCTTTACCGGCATCTTCGAAGTCCAACTTACCGGTACAATCGCGGAGCCGAAATGGAATCTGTTTCGCGGAGCGCAACGGGAAGAACCAAGCGAATTTGAAGCTTCGGAAAATGCTTCCAATTGATGCTGAATAGCTGGGCAAAAAATGCGCATTTTTTTTAGGACTCTTCCGATTTGGAGACAAGCGCTTGAGAATGAGGTCCTTAGCTAAATCAAGCCTCAAAATTGTAGCAATTTTCTTAAGAAAAAGCGTCCGAAACGCATTGACGTAAGAAAAATCATCACAATATCTTGTGGTCATCTTCTCTAAATCCACACCATCTAGTGGTTAGCAAGGAGTGGATAACTAAAAACAACTTAAAATCGCCAGTCCTTGGCGTATGTGTTCCTTTTTGCTCTTTGCTCAACATTTTCACGTCAAAAACAGCCTTAAATCGATCCAAAAACCACAGCGATTCCAACCTATGGACAAAACCTACACAGTCGGCAATAAGACCTTCCTGCTAGACCAAGAGAAAGCGGAAAAAGCATTTGCGGAAAAACGCGTCATCAATGGCCGCGAATCCATGTGCTTTAATCTTCTTCCGCTGAAATACAATTGGGCTTACGACTTGTACAAAACCATGAAGGCCAACCACTGGGAGCCCGAAGAT
>JAYZHU010000099.1:0-7469 GCA_036166175.1 Verrucomicrobiota bacterium
ATCACCTACATCTAAAACGCCGCCCGCCGCTTATCCGACCCCTATCATTTAGTTAGACCTAGTATCTTCATCCCAATACTTCTAAGTGGACATTAATCCGTCTCCTCAATATTCTTTAAGTCGATAGCCGAGCACCGGGCCCCTGTATCCGCTTTCACAATGATGTTCTCTATCCCCCACATGGGCAAATTCACCATCTCTTTCCAACCTATTCGTTCCGTTGGATCTATATGCGATATTTCGGAGATCGAACAAATCACCAATACCAATGTCAAAATATAGACTCCAAAAGTTGTCGTGACGCCCAATTTAATGGAGTATCAATTAAACCCCTAGTTATCTTAGTTTCGTTCCGATCTATTTCGATCGGCTGAAGGCCCATTCAGTCGTTTTGGGTTACCAATAGGCCGGCCCCGTCCCTTAAACTTCAGTTGCATAAGAGGCTTTGACCAGCAAGATACCAAAGCTTAAAGCCTCGCCAATCGCAAATATGGATCTTGCCTACTGGAACCGAATCTCCGAAAACTATCAATCAGAAGTCCTAAGTGTATTCGACAACGATATAAATGGACTCGTTGAGGAGAAAATCGCCGAGGCAGGAATAGCCTATCCAAACGGGAACGCCGCGGATATTGGCTGTGGAGTGGGCCGATTCCTTCCGCTGCTTGCCGACATGTTCGCCTCGATTCATGCATGCGACCTTTCCTCTGTAGGAATTCGTAAAGCCAAGCGTCGAGCTTCGAAATGCGACAATATACGATTTCACGAAGTCGATTTGTCGACAGAATCGCTTCCGTTCCCGCCTGTGGATTTCGTTTTGTGCGTCAACGTGCTGATAATGCCCGCTCTCGCTCAGCGCAGGCGGGCTTGGGAATCGGTATTGGATCAAGTATCCGAAGGCGGCACGATCCTACTCGTAGCGCCTTCTGCCGAATCGATTCAAATGGAATACCTTCAATCCGTCGAGTCAGAGCTGGGCCACGGGAGCGACTGCCAAAGCGCAATAAGAAATAGCGTCTCTGAAAAAGCCTCGACTCGGGATCTCCGACTCGGCGTGCACCAACTCGATGGAGTCCGTACGAAACACTATCTAATAGAGGAACTCTTGCAACTCCTGTGCTCACGAAGATTTGAGATTCGCGAAGCCAGGAAACTTCGTTACCCGCCACAAGGACCTGGGCTACCGGAATGCTGGGATTGGCTCATCGTCGCTCAACGGCAGAGCCAATGAGTGACTTGAGACCCATAGTGGACCAATGGATAGTGGATCCTGCAATTTGCTCGTAGTTTAGGACTTAGCCTTTGCCTCGCTCAATTGCAGGAGCATCCTCGAGTCATAGATGGGTTGCCCACCACTTCGAGCGGCTACAAATGCCCCTAGCTGATTCGCTCGCTCCATCGCTTCATCCACGCCAAGCCCACTGACGAGACCTAACACCAACGCTGAGGTAAAGGCGTCTCCCGCTCCTATGGTATCCGCTACTTCGATGGATTGAGACTCCACCATACTGAATTCTCCATCCTGGCAATAGGCAGCCCCATCGCCAGCCAGAGTGACGACAAGCCGATCCACACCAAGTAGCAAAGCACACTCCTTCATTGCTCCCTCCAAGGCAAAATCCATCGGATTAGCGGCTATCACCCGGTAGAGCTCGTCGTGATTGAGTTTTACGATGTCAGCAAGCCGGGCAAAGTGTATGGCTCGTTTCAGGTCATCGTAGGGAGAACGCAAATTGATGTCGCACACCTTGAGACCGGAAAAGTCTTCCAGCAGCGTCTCCAGCGTATCTCGACTGAGCTCCGAACGCGTAACCAAAGAGCCGTAGATGATTGCATCCAGCTGGCTGAGCAAGGCCATTTCTTCTACCGAAAGCTCGATTTCATCCCAAGCGGAAGGCAGTCGTATATCGTACTCCGCATTCCCCTGATCATCCAGCTTCGCCAGAGCCACCCCGGTTTCCAAAATTTCGTGACGCTTAATGAAATCGGTGTTTAGGCCAGCGGATTTCGCCCGCTCAAATACTTGATCTCCCAGTAAATCGTCACCGACACAAGTAATCGGATAGCTTTGGACTCCCAGACAGGCCAAGTGGTATGCGGCGTTGAAAGGGGCGCCCCCGAGAAACAGTCCATCTGGAATGCAATCCCACAAGGCTTCTCCATAGCTAGCTACGGCAAGTCTGTTTGAACCAGTCATATGTTACGCCTCAGTAAACCTAATTGCTACCGTTTGATTTGAAGCACGACTCGAATAGATGCCAACCGCTAAATCGAGGCAAGAATGCTCGGTATTAGTAAATTAATACAGATTTTCCTATGCGCCCGGCAACAAAGGCGCTATGCACGGCATCTCGGGACGCGTTCCGGTCGGCGTCCAATCATACGATCTGAGAGGGGGAGAACGCTCCTTTTCGCCAAGAATCCGCTCCTAATTTGTCATTTGATCGGCACCTCGCTTTATCCAGCGCGGGATGCGCGAACGGGAGCCACCAAACATTATATGTCATTCGAAAAACTCGGTCTTCGGGCCGAACTTCTCAAGGCGCTCGCCCAAATGGGTTACGCTCGTCCAACGCCCATACAGGCCCATGCTATTCTCGCCATTATTGACGGGAAAGACGTCCTCGGAGGCGCCCAAACGGGCACCGGCAAAACCGCGGCCTTCGCCTTACCCATTCTTCAGCAGCTTAGCGAGTCGCGAGCCCAGGTCAAAGGACCACGGGCCCTCGTTCTAGCTCCAACACGTGAGTTAGCCGCCCAAGTCTGCGACAGTTTCCAGACCTACGGCAAACGCCTGAATCTGCGCTCGCACGTGGTTTTCGGCGGAGTCGGGATCAATCCTCAAATCAAAGCCCTCTCCCAAGGGATCGATGTCCTGATTGCCACGCCGGGCAGACTGCTAGATTTAGCCGGCCGCCGGGCGGTCGATTTCCGAAACTTGCAATTTCTGGTCCTCGATGAGGCCGATCGCATGCTGGACATGGGTTTCATCCACGACATCCGAAAAATTCTGAAACTGCTGCCAGCCAAGCGTCAGAACCTCCTCTTTTCCGCTACCTATTCTTCGGAGATCAAGCGACTATCGGAAGATATTCTGGAGCAGCCTGAAATGATCGAGGTCGCCCGTCGCAACACAGCAGCGGAAACTGTTTCTCAATCCGCCTATCAGGTGCAGAAAAACCAGAAGCGCAATCTGCTCAGCCAGCTCGCTCAAGAGGGCAACTGGGAGCAAGCATTGGTATTTACCCGCACGAAGCACGGGGCCAATCGGCTAGCCACCCAATTGGCAAGCGATGGGATCGATTCCGCAGCCATTCATGGCAACAAGAGCCAGGCGGCTCGAGAACGAGCTTTGGCGGCCTTTAAGAAGCGGTCCGTCCGGATTCTTGTAGCCACCGACATCGCGGCTCGTGGACTGGATATCCAAGACCTTCCTTTTGTGGTTAACTACGAGTTGCCCAATGTCCCCGAAGACTATGTCCACCGCATAGGACGGACAGGCCGGGCCGGCAAAGACGGCCAAGCCATATCCCTCGTGAGCCAGGAGGAGAACAAACTGCTGTTGGGAATCGAAAAGCTGCTGGGCAGGAAAATCGAATTCGTAGGAGACGAAAAAACGGTCAACGCCAAGCCTAAGCCGAAGAATACTCGTTCTGGCAGCAAACCGAAGAATCGTTCCCCTTCCAAACGATCGTCGAATCGACGGTCCGGAAATAGGAACGGATCAGAGGACGGGGAAGAGCGAAACTCAAAACTGAGGAACTGGAATCCAGGAGAATCGGATCGCCAGCCGAGATCCCGCCGCAGGAAACGCAAGCCGGCTTCTTCATCGAAACAGAAAGAAGCCGTGCCCAGCCCAAAGTCACCCAACCGTTTCAGGAAATTCTTCAGCAAACGGGTGGCTCCATCATCAAGGTAGTCGGGTAGAATTAAGCCCGCTCGGAGATCAGGCTCCACCCCTAACCTGCAATTAAACAAGGTGGAGCCCGACCTCCGGGCGGGCTTTGTCCTATCTCGAAGGTTGTCTGCCAGCGCCAAAGTCTCCAATATTCCGAAGATTTTGCCTCCACCGAGACATGTATAGCGTCCCCAGACTATCCCTGTTTGTATCAGATTTCTTCTCCGTGCTGCTCCTAGCTATCGGTATCGCCTCAATTTCCAGTAATCTTCTGGCCCGCGAACAGCCCAACATTGTCGTCATTCTCGCCGACGATATTGGAATCGAGACGGTTAGCGCTTATGGAAGCGAATACCCGACGCCGCATATCGACTCGCTGGCTGATAATGGAATCCGCTTCGATCAAGGCCATGCTACCCCGGTTTGCACCACTACCCGAACCAGGCTCCTCGCAGGCACTTACAATTTCAAGCATTATCAAGCGTTTGCACATCTCAATCCCAGTCTGTATACGCTTCCTAAATACATTCGTGAAGCCGGCTACTCCAGTGTCGTTGTCGGCAAATGGCAAATGGCGGGAAACATGGAGTATGGCGGACGCGGATCCTATCCCGAAGATCTCGGTTTCGACGAACACCTCGTCTGGCAACTGGAACGCTCCTTAAAAGGAAGCCGATATTGGCAGCCCACCCTCACCGAAAATGGCGCCGCCAAAACCTACTGCCACGATGACTTCGCCCCGAAGCTCTTCAACGACTACGTCTTGGACTTTATCGATCGCAACCACAAAGAGAAGTTCTTCATCTATTACAACCCTGTTCTCGCACACGACCCCTGGACCACAACGCCCAATAGTCTCGAGGCGGATACACCCAAAGAGAAATTCGCGGGAATGATGGCCTACCTAGACAAAATGGTCGGGAGATTACTAGACAAGCTCGAGGAGCATGAAATTGTCGAGAATACGCTTATTTGGTTCATCGGCGACAATGGCACCCATCCGCAGATTACATCGCTGCGTCATGGAAAATCCGTGACAGGCGGTAAATGGGAAACGAGGACCAACGGCACCCACGTTCCATTCATTCTGCAGTGGAAGGCTAGGCTCCCTCGAGGAATCATCAAGTCCGATCTGGTCGAAGTTCTAGACGTCTATCCTACGGTGGCTGCGGGTGTCGGCAGGCCCGTACCGTTCGCGCTCGATGGAATTAATTTGCTTCCGTACTCGCTAAGCCAATCCAGCCAAACGCGTGAGGCTATATTCATGCACTACGATCCTCAATGGGGAAGCGACTATTTCCAGTCCCACATGCCCGCCGACCGATTTATCTTCGACGCCCATTGGAAGTACTATGCCGATGGCCGCTTCTTCAACACGCAAGCGGATCCACAGGAGGAGCGTGATCTAGCGAAATCCAATCTCAACGGCGAAGCCCAACTAGCGTACGAAAGTCTCAAACAAGCGTTCCTCAACATGAAAGACGGCCCGCTCAAAGAGCCATACATGAACAAGCCCTTCAAAGGTCTAAAAATCCCCGAACCAGACGCAAGCTGCCGGGATTTATAAATCCGTTAATCGTGAGGGTGCGGCATCCAGTCGGTGACGATACCGCGAGCGTTCCGAGCAGATTCCAGCTCGCTCCACTCAACGACCCCTAAGCGGTCCGCCCAAGACTGGTATTTTCCCCTCATCTCTTTTGCCAACTCCTTTAGCTCGCCCGCCAGATCATTCAACTCGCAGCGATCGACATCCATATCGTAGAGCTCCCAATTCGAGCGATCCCATCGTTTGACCAGCTTCCACTTTCCCTCCCGGTAGCCGCAATTGCCTTCATGCTCCCAAGCGAGCGGGGGACGATCGGCTCCTTCGACGGCGAAACTCTGCCGCAAACTGCTACCTTCACATCTGAGAATGGGCTTTCCTTCCTTCGCCTCCGGCCATTCCGCTTCGCAAACATCGACGATTGTGGCCATGATATCCGTCAGTTGGCCCGTCTCCTTGCGCAAGCCGCCTTTACTTTCAATGCCCCTCGGCCAATGGGCGATCAAGGGAGTCGCGATCCCACCCTCATGAACAAAGTGCTTGTATTCACGGAATGGTGTATTTGATAGATTGGCCCAAGCAACCCCATAGCTTTGAAAGGTCGTTTCGTCCCCCGGCATGATCTCAGGATCATTCCCATGCTTCATTTCTCGACCATCCCGGGTGTACACTCCGCAGGACAATGGTTTCGCTCGCCCTTTTCCAGCTGGCTTCTTATAAGGAAAGAACGTGTCGAAAATTTCCTCTGCGCAGGCCCCGTTGTCAGAAAGGAAAAGGATCAGCGTGTTGTCGAGTTCGCCTGATGCTTCCAGAGTATCAATTATCCGGCCGATTCCCTGATCCATGGAGTCAACCTGGGCCGCATACACCTCCATACGCCGTTCTTGCCATTCCTTATTGGGAGCGTCTCCCCAGGCCGGCTGGGTCGAGTCGCGCTTTGTCAGTTCCGTATTCTCATCGAGAATACCCATTTCAACCATGCGTTTCAGCCTCTCCTCACGCAAAGCGTCCCAGCCTTGGCTAAAGTGGCCTTTGTATTTCGCTATCTTTTCCGGCTTTGCATGTAACGGCCAGTGAGGAGCCGTATATGCCGCATACAAAAAGAATGGCTGATCCGGTCGCTGTTCCAGATGATCCTGAATAAAGGAGCAGGCATGGTCTGAAACATCGTCCGTGAAATAATAGTCCGCATCTTTCGGCGTTTCGATAGTACGATCATCCTCCGTTAGCGTGGGCAGATCAAAATAGCTAGCGGCTCCGCCCGTTATCCCATAAAAACGGTCGAATCCTCGCGACCGAGGCCAGTTCGACTTGTCGCCTTGCTCTTCTATGAGTTGCCGGCATACGTGCCACTTGCCAGACAAGTAAGTGCCATAACCGTGAGCCTTCAATACCTCGCCAATAGTGACACAGTTTTTGGATAAATCGCCACGGTAACCATCGAGACCATCGTCGAAGTGAGCCATGTGACCCATTCCCACTTGATGCGGGTGCATACCGGTCAACAAGCTGGCTCGCGTCGGACAGCATCGGGCCGTATTGTAGAACTGGGTATACCGAAGCCCGTTGGCCGCTAAGCGATCCAAGTTGGGAGTATCGATTTCCCCACCGAAACAGCCGATATCTGAATAACCCATATCGTCGGCGAGTATAAGAAGGACGTTCGGTCGACTATGAGTGTCCATAGGACAGGAAATAAAAAAACGCTCTCACCGAATAGCGAGAGCCTTTTTTTAAATGATTTATCTTTGAATACCGCTCTCCAATCAAACCTTGGCGGGGACTTCGAAATCCTTGCGGTACTCGCTTTTCACGAAATCGTTTGCCTCGCGATAGTTGTCGCCGCCGGTGTAGCGCTCGCGACGACCGCTGAACTCGAGCTCGCTCCCCAAAGTCCAAGTGTCCTTCGCGAAATCGATATCCCAATCGCCCAGATGCTTGCGGAAGCGCTCGTAGGCTTCGAATACGTGGCCGTTGTCGTAGGCGTAATCTTTCACGGCCTCGTCGGAAGCCCGTTCACCCGCCTTG
>JAYZHU010000100.1:0-17055 GCA_036166175.1 Verrucomicrobiota bacterium
TGCCAAAGAAAAGCGCATTGGGCTTTTCGAGGCAGCTGACGGAGGAACACTATTTCTTGACGAAATCGCCAGTCTTTCATCTGCCTTGCAGGCCAAAGTACTGCTGGCGATCGAAGAAGGCAAGATTCGCCGGATCGGGGGTACTCGGGAGATCTCTGTTGATCCAAGGGTGATTGCCGCTTCTAATCGCGATTTGCGGCAACTTACCCTAGAAGGCCAGTTTCGAGAGGACTTGTATCATCGGCTCAATCTTCTGCATGTTAGAATCCCACCGCTGAGAGAACGCAAAGGGGACATTCTCCCACTTGTCGAACACCTTGGTTCTAGTTTAGCTGGCAGGTACGGGATCGATTCATTCGGTTTGTCGGCAAAAGGAGAGAGACAATTGCAAGACCATGATTGGTCAGGTAACATCCGAGAGCTTGCCCATGAGGTTGAACGCGCCATTATTCTGGGCGATCCCAAACAAGCTGAATTCCAATCGCTCTCTCCGAGGATTGCCGATGTCAATGAAATGGGAACGGAGACGGACGAAGGCGATTGGCTCAATCCCGTTTGGGAATTTCCAGATGAAGGCATCGATCTTGAAAACGCGATCGATCGATTGATCGAGCGAGCCATTGAGAAGGCGGGCGGCAACGTAACCTCCGCGGCCCGCTTGCTTGGAGTAAACCGGGACTACATCCGCTACCGTAAGAAAAAGCGTTCGGACTAGTTTGGGAATTATTTCCCAATTTTGTGTTCGATCGAGGAGATAGAATTGGGAAATATTTCCCAATTGATCGGAAAATGGAATCGACAAATTAAGTATTAGGAACTTAAGTATCTACGGGCAAGTGAGTTACGGGGTTTCAATTGTATTGGCACGAATGCTGCGAATAGAGTAAGCGAATCGCTCGAAGGGCTGGGAGGCCCTTTTGAAACATAAACCCAAAATTAGACACTATAATGAAAAAATATCTATTATCGCTAATCGCATTTGGAATCCTATCTAGCGCGGCTTTCGCGAAAATCGAGCGCCCGAAAATGAAGAGGCAAGAAGCAATGCTTGATCGTATAAACGCGGCTTTAGAGGATAGGGAGGGTCTATCTGATAAAAAAATTGCCTATTTAGAGCAGAGAAGGGATTTACTTGGCTTTCAAATAGAGATGAGAACAGCGTTGCGGGCAGCCATGAGCGAGCTTGCCGATGATGCGACTAAAGAGGAACGTAAAGCTGCTGCGCGAAGCGTTCGAGAGCAATTTGCTGAGGATCTCGAAGGCATCAAGCAAAAGCGTCGTCAATTCATGAAGCGCCGCCGTGCGAATCGCGATTCTGGGGAGGGTTAATAGCTACCAGATTTCGATAAAAGTTTGATCAGCCAGTGGCGGTTCGTTTGATGTATTCAGGCGAGCCGCCATTTTCTTGCTGAATGTTGTCTAGATAGGAATGAGAGAGAAATTGTTTATCGTGATAGGGCTTTTGGGGGGAGCCCATCTCGCGGGCGATGATGCGAAGGAAGACTTTAAGGTGGGTGCCGGCGATTGGTCGGCAAGCACGGGTTTCGGATATAAGGAAAACGTCTTGCTGAGTGAGATTGCGCCAATCGATTCCGGTTTTAATTATTTATCTTTCGAAGGAATCGCTCAAAAGGAGTTTATCGAAACGGGAGCCCAATGGGCGACTATGGCTCTGGTGGAGAATCGCCGCTATCTCGAGGGAAGCGATCTGCCCGATGAGACCTTTGGATTGGTTGTATCGGAGTATAGTCGATTTATGGGAATCGACGGTACGTTAAAAGGTGGAATTCAGTACCTATACTTTAACCAGGCTTTTGACGCCACTTTCGATATATTAGACCCCAACCAGATTACCATTACCGCACAGGAGCCTCGACTCTACATGGAGTGGGAGAGCTTCTTTTGGCAATTCGAGTACACCGCTTCTATGGGAGTGTCGCGTATGTATTTTCAGGATGCTTCAGATGACTACGAAACGCTGGATTGGGAACTCGAATTGGACTATGCGATCGATGATTTTACGAATTGGCTATTTACGGTCAACGGGTTTGCCCGTGATTACACGGATCGGCCGACCCGAGATGCGGAGGGTTTTAGAGTCGATTCGATTATACTGGGTACGGACCAGATAGGTTTTGAGACCGCGGTGGAGCGCGGGTTTGGAAGTGAGTCGCTGCCATTGCTTGCCGAAATCGGTATCGATTACGAAGAGCGAAGGGATCGCCATTTTGGATTCTACGACCGAGATCGGTTGAAGTATTTCCTTGAGGTCCGTGCGGGAGGTGAAAAGTGGCACTTGCGTTTAGATGTCGGGTACTCAGAAAGGGATTATCTAACCCAAATAGCTGAGAATGACGCGGGGAGGGAATCGCAGGAATGGGTCGCCTCTCTTGAGTGGGAGAGCGACTTGAGCCAAAAATGGGCCTTTTTCGCCAGGGGGGAAACGGATTCTTCGGAATCGAATGAAACTTTTTTTAGCTACGACGCGAATAGTTTAATGCTTGGGATTCGACTTAAATAAATTCAGTCCGTTTAATTCCGAAGCGTTAAACTGAATGCCTGATCAAAACATCTTACGCAGCCAGAGCAAAGAGCCGTTAATTGCCTATTTCCTATCTCTAGGTTTTGTACTAGCGATCTTTGGAGGGATTGTATGGATCTCTAGCTCGCAACTGAAAAGCGCTCTTCGAAAGAGCGCGGTTCAGCGGTATGTAGATATTTGGACGCCAGTAACTCAGTTTCATATTGAGCAGGGTAGGAATGACGAGCTTTTTGGCGAACTTGATTTCGAAGACTTTATATTCTTTTCACTGATCGAGGCTCAGGAAATCGAAGGATCTCTGGGATTGCAGGTGTTCGGGGCTCAAGGGGAGTTCCTGTCTGGGATTCCGATAAGTGTAGACGAGAGAAATTTGTACCTATCGGAAATTGACCAAATGCAATCTGGTGAGGCGTGGGGTATGTTTTATCCTCGTGGAATATGGAATCAAGGAAGCGCTCCCGAGTTGGAGCTCAATATTCCAATCAATGATAGGGATGGGGAAGAGATCGTGGCCTTGGCTCGCCATCATTTAGATGGGCAAGCAATACTGGATGAATTTAAGGAAATTGATAGGGAAGTCGCCAATCAAGCGGGATGGGATTTTCTCGGGGGCGCAGGTTTGGTATTAATCGTATTTCTATGGCTTGGATGGCGATTGCGAAGAGCCCGTAATGCTATAGCTGAAAGAGCAAATCGTTTGGCTCAGGCCAATGCCGAGCTTGCCATGGTCGCGAAGACCTCCGCCGTAGGAGCAGTCGCTTCCCACTTGATTCACGGTTTAAAGAATCCTTTGGCAGGAGTCAGTGAACACCTTTCTACGGCTGGCGCTAGTCTAGCTAGCGACGAGGATTGGGAAGATGCTAGACAAGCCGCCAACAGGATGCAGTCCATGATTAATGAAGTCGTGGATGTCCTGAGAAACGAAGAAGTGGACCACCTAGATACGCTATCAGGAGTCGAAATTAAGACGTATATGAATAATAAATACTTACCGCTTATTAGGGGAAAACAAATCGATTTGGGAATACGGGCAATCGGAGACTTGATTCTGTCAGCAAGAGACGCGAATATTGCTAAGCTGATTGTATCCAACCTCCTCGACAATGCGATACAAGCTGTATCGCCAGGGGGGGAAGTCGAGGTGAGAATCGAAGCGGCTGATGGGAAAGCCGTTTTCTCTGTAATAGATACTGGTCCAGGATTCTCTATTGACGCCCGGGAGAATCTTTTCGCCCCCATTCAGAGTGCCAAATCTAGTGGGGCCGGAATTGGGTTGGCCATTAGTCAGCAGCTTGCCCGACACCTTGGGGCGGTTTTGGAGCTAGTAAGGACTTCCTCCTCCGGGAGCGAGGTCAGGTTATCCATGCCATTGTCCCAATCATTTCGGTAAGCAATTTAGGCGTCAGTTAATATGACTTTTTCTCGCTACAATAGGATTGCTTTCGTTTTATGCCTATTTGCTGCAAGCTGCATCAAGCTTAACGCGGAAATTGGGAACGAGCTTTGGCGATTCTCAGCTGGGGATGTGGTATTTGGCTCTCCAACACTAGATAGTTCGGGAAACATTTACTTTGGGGCCTTAAATGGGAGAGTGTACTCCATCGATGATGACGGCAACGAACGATGGTCAGTGCAAACAGGAGATTGGGTTGAGTCGTCAGCTGCCCTTAGTCCTAATGAATCGACGATCTACATAGGATCTTGGGACAACAGCTTGTACGCCATAGATTCGGCTTCTGGAGTCGTTAAGTGGACTTTCGCAACGGGAAGTTTGATTTTTTCCTCGCCCGCCGTGGCCCAGGATGGGACGGTGTATTTCGGGGGTGCAGACGGCTTTGTCTATGGGCTTTCGCCCGACGGGATTTCGCTCTGGGAGACGCTTATCGGCGGAGAGGTAGACGCGTCCATCGCAGTAGGGCCCAATGGTAATCTCTATGCAGCGACCAGTGAGGGATTGGTGCTTTCGCTCGATAGAGTTTCGGGCGAGGAAATATGGTCATTTCAAGTGCCTGTCGAGCCGGGCGCTGAGGCCCGGGATATAATAATTTCGTCTAGTTGCGCATTAGACGGAGAGGGGGGGCTCTACTTTGGATGCAATAACTATTTCTTTTACGCTCTGAACACAGACGATGGGTCATTGAAATGGAAATACGAAATGGGTGGCGAAATCGAAGCTTCGCCAACCTTCGGGATAGATGGCAACGTATTGGTATCTTCGAGAGATGGGAACATATACGCGTTAAACAGGCTAGGCGGATTAGTTTGGAAGACTGACATCGGGCCCAATTTTTATACTGCTGCAGTAGTAGATGAAATCGGGCGCATTTATGTCAGTTCGTTTATAGACAATGCTTTGAGCTATCTCAACTTATTGTCGCCGGATGGCGCTATTCTGCAGCGAGTGCCGTTTACCGGAATTATCGATTCTTCGGTAGCGATAACACCTGAGGGACGATTGTATTTGGGAAACAACGACGGAAATTTGTATGCGTTCTCAAACGAGGGTAGACTATCGAATTCCGTTTGGCCAAAATTTCGAGGCAATCTCGCTTCTACCGGTTCAATAGAGGGGTATGCCGTGCCAAGCCCTAATAGGGAACGGATCTACAACATTGCTTTGAGAGGCTCGCCGGGTGGAGGCGAGAACGACATTATTGCGGGATTCGCTATCGGAGGTTCGGGAGAAAAAAAGCTTTTGGTGCGCGCCGTGGGACCTGGGTTGGAAGACCTCGGGGTCGTTGATTATCTTGATGACCCAATCATCCGGTTTTATGATTAGGGAGGCCAGTTCGGGACAAACGATGATTGGGGTGCGAGCTCGTCCGTGACTATTTTGCCGAGCGAAATGGCCCGATTGGGTGCCTTCGCTTTGGAAGATGGCTCCTCGGATAGTGCGGACTTACTCACCCTTGAAGGCGGAGTTTACACGGCCATCGTTTCCAACGATGGAGGCGAAGAAGGGATCGCTCTTGTGGAGATTTACAACGGAGATCCTGATGACTCTGAATCGTCCCTGGCTAATGTTGCTATGCGAGGTCTGGTAGGCACCGGCGATGAGGTTCTGATAGTAGGCTTTTATATCGAAGGAAATCTGCCCAAGCGGATTCTCTTGCGAGCAGTTGGCACGGGCTTAGCGGCTCAAGAGGTTAGTAGCGTATTAGCGGATACAATCTTGCGACTCTTTCGCGGCCAGACGGTGATTGAGTCGAATGATGATTGGGACGCCCACCCAGAGAAGGCTCAATTGGAATTATTCATGTCTTCGGCGGGGGCTTTTGCTTTAGAAGAGGGAAGCGGTGATAGCGCCATATTCGTTTGGCTGGAGCCGGGGCTTTATACGGCTATTGTATCTGGGAAAAATGACCAGACAGGGATCGCTCTTGTGGAGCTTTACGATCTCACGGGCAAGTAGCCAAGATTGACGCGGAGATAGATTCGCCCTACTTGACAGGGCCTTGAAAGATTTGCTGAAAATCGTTTATGAAGATGAAGACCTCTTGGTTGCCAACAAGCCGCCCGGAATCCTGGTTGATCGACCAGTTTCAGAGGAGACGTCTTTGAGCGATTTGGTGGCCTCCTATGCTCAACGTAGGGTTCGCCCCCTCCATCGACTGGATCGCGGTACGAGCGGTTTGGTGATGTTCGCTCTAAACGCTAAATGGAACCGGTACTTAACAGAGCTTTTCGAAAAGAAGCGTGTGAGAAAAGCGTACTGGGCGATCGTGAAAGGGGATTGGGATGGACAGATCACAAAAATCGATACGAACATAGCTCCTGTCTCGCCGGGCCGGTTCCGCTGCCATCCAACCGAAGGGAAGCCCGCCATAACGACCTTTCGAAAAGTTGATTCAAACGATGGATATTCTTGGATACAGGCCTTGCCGAAAACGGGAAGAACGCATCAGATTCGCTTACATTGTCTCGAAGCGGGATATCCGATCGTAGGGGATCGGTTTTATTCAAGCGATTCGCACAACCCGTTATTGCTGCATGCCCGAAGCTTGGATTTTGGGCTTCCTTCAGGGGCTCGCAGACTTTCTTTGACGGCGGATCCTTCGGATAGCTGGAAACCGTGGCTCGAATTATTTGAGGCTCGAAAGAATTCTTGAGCCCTGAAAAGGAGCTTGGTAAAAGCAGAACAATGCTAAAAGTGTATTCATATAAAGGATGCGATGGTTGTCGAAAGGCCCTGAAGTGGCTCGACTCAAACGGATTCGAATACGAGAATTTTCCTATCCGGGATAGCCCTCCGAGTGAACGAGAGCTAGACAAAATGCTGGCCGCTTACAATGGCAATCTGAGACGCCTTTTCAATGTATCGGGCAGAGACTATCGAGAACTCGGTTTAAAGAAATCGCTTCCATCAATGTCAAAGCAAGACGCTTTTGCTCTTCTCCGAAGCAACGGGAACTTGGTCAAACGGCCCTTTTTGACCGGTGACAATGTCGCCATTGTCGGATTTAAAGAAGCCGAATGGGCGGAAGCTGTGAAAGCTTAGCAGCGCTATTTCTGTTGTTGCTCGCGATCGCTGTGTCCGAGGTCTCGCTTGGGGTCGATCTGGTCGCGAATAAATTGCTTTATTTCTTTCGCTTCAGGGAATCGCCCGGACTCTTTTCTGGAAAAAATCAGCTCGTCGTTTAGACGTATCTCTAAGATGCCTCCGTTTCCGGGCTGTAAGGCCACTTCTCCGATGTCTTCGGAAAATGTAGTAAGAATCTCTTGAGCCAGCCAAGCGGCTCGCATCATCCATCGACATTGCCGGCAATATAGAATGGAAATTCTGGGCGTTTTAAGATCGGTCATGATCGACGTTGTTTATAACGCCCACGTCTAAATTCAAAGCGAAAGCGCTGTTCGCTTCGGTTGATTTTAGCAGCCCTTAGTTGAGCTCAGCTTGCTCGATGAGATTCTTTACTCGAGATTCGGGTTGGCGGTTCAAAGTGCTAGCGTGCTTGGTCACAATTTTCAACGCGGCGACCCGGTAAGCTTCCCCAAGCGTTGGGAAATTCATCACGTTTTCCAGAAAAACGCGAACATCGTTGTTATTGATGATCGCCATCTCGCCAACGTGAATCAAGTCAGTCGCTCCCTCGGCTACAATGTGAACACCGAGTATTTTGAGCGTTTTGGAATGGACTATCATCTTTAGCAAACCGTCCTTGATGCCCGCGATCTGCCCGAGAGCGACTTCGTCGAAGCTTGCCCGGCCGATTATGATGTCATCGCCGTACTCTTCCCTGGCAGCTTCTTCAGAAAGTCCAACACTCGAGAGTTCCGGCACTGAGTAGATCCCTATAGGAACGAGTTCGAGCTTGCTGCCCGGGTCGATGCCCAAGGCATGGCAAACTGCTCGCCGTCCTTGCTCTATCGATACGGAAGCTATTGATGGAGGGCCTATGACGTCGCCAACCGCGTAAATATTTTCAATACTCGTCTGGTAGTTGTCGTCGACTGGTATGGTGCCATTGCGTCCAAACTCAATTCCGAGCACGTCCAGTCCAAGGCCTGCCGTATTAGCGATGCGGCCTTGGGCGACCAGCATCTTGTCGCTTGAGATCTCCGTTCCATTGTCCAGTTTGGTGACCACCTGAGAAACGGAGTCCCATTTGATACTCTCGTACTGGGCTTCGCCGATATACTGGCCGCCATTTTCCGTAAAGGCATTGAGGAACTTGGTCGTACATTCTGGCTCCATGAACATGAGTGGCTGAGGCGTCTGGTCGAACATGGTTACTTTTACTCCCAGCAAGGAAAACGTCGATGCGTATTCGCATGCGACCACGCCCCCGCCAACAACGGTTAACGAGCGGGGCAAGTAGATCATGCTAAGGATCGAAACCTTATCGAGAATGTTCTCGTGATCAACTTCGATGTCTGGAGGCGTCCGGGGTTTTGAACCAGTCGCGATTACCACGTATTTGGTTTTCAGATAGCTCTTTGAGCCTTTAAGCGTCGTCAGAGAAACGATATGAGCGTCCTCCAGAGCCGCTCTACCATGAAAGTAGTGAACTCTTTGGCTGCTTACGTACTCCGCGATGAAATCCGTGCAGGAATTGAGAACCATATCCAGCCGTTGCATGAGCGTGGATACTTCCATATTATCCTTCAGTTTGAAATCGAATACATCCGCGTTCCGCCTAGCGGTATTGATGGTCAGAGCCGCTTCGCGTAGGGTCTTGCTTGGGATGGTTCCGTGGTGAACGCACATTCCGCCCACTCGGCGCTCACGTTCGACTAGAGCCACTTTAAGGCCTGCATTGGCCCCTTGGATGGCGGCTTTTTGACCTCCTGGGCCGGAGCCAATTACGATCAGATCGAATTCTTCGTCTATGTTCATATCTCCATCGCCGACACCATCGCTTTGACGTCTTTCCTCTTGTCAAGGAGCTCTTCCGCATCGTCGGGATAGAAATTCAGAAATCCGAATACGGGATCCTTAATGAGTTCGTATGCTTTGAAATTGGCGGGATTGATTACCCAGCTTGCCAGGAGCTGAGACAGGTAAGTGGCGGCTGATTCCTCCTTGAAGGAGGGAGCTGATTCATACCGTTTAAAGTAAATTGTAGTAGCCTGCAATTGATCGGGCAGCTTCCAGTCGTTTGCTACCTTTTTGGCGATTTTCCTGTGGAAAGCTCCGACGAGGTGAGCAACGCTCTTCTTGTCCAAATCCACGGACTTCTCTTTAGTTATTCGGGCGATCAATTGAACCGCTATTGGCTTACCCACAGAATGGAGAAGCCCGGACAAGAATTGGCTCTCTACATTGCGGCGGCGTTTTCTGGAAATTTCCTTCCCGTAAGCCGCTGAAGTCAGAGCATGACGTAGAAGTTGAGTGATTTGAGCTTCAAAGCCGGGCGCTTTGAACAAGTCGTTTTGAACGGATACCGCAATCGCGATTTCACCGAGGAGATTCATGCCTAGGCGAGCGACAGCTTGTTGGAGCGAAACGATTTGGTTACCGCCACCATAAGCAGCGGAGTTGGCGATTCGCAGCACATGGGATGCAATTGATTGGTCGCTATGTATCAGCTCAGACAAATCGCTTACTTCAGCGTTAGGGTCGTGGGTCAAAGCGAGCACTTTGCTCGCGACGCGCGGCATAACTGGCAGCTCGAGGCTTGAAGAATTCAACCCCTCTTCAAGTTCGGCGGCAATCTGATGTTTTGGCGAGGTGGGAGCTGTTAATTGAGATTCCTGAGACATGCTGCGAAAGTGGCTTTTGAAAAGCCGGAGATAAGATGCGACGAACCGAGTTCTCTTTGCCGTTTCTCTTTAATCGTCCCAATTGAAGAATAATTGAGGAGTTTCCTGGATAGGTTTAGGCCTTTATTCTGACTAAGGAGATCTGATGATTTTATTGATTAAATATCTTATCAACAGCAAGTTGAGAAAGTTCAGCAAATCAATCAGCTCTAAAAACAAGGGTATACATTTAGAGAACAATAACCGAGGAATTTGGATGGATTGTTGGATTGAACTAGTTCACTTCGATTTCGAATATTTCTGCTTAACTTGGCGGTTTTCCCCATAAGGAAAGCCTTGTTAATCGGCGGAAGTGGAAACCGATCTCAGGTTGGGTAATAGGGCATGGCTGGCTGCAGCTTAGAGGAACGAACCTTCGCGCTCACTGCTTGGTGGAGGGATCGTGATCAGCTCTTGGTAGCTTTGCTCGTTTTCGGCCTGTCTGTTTTCAATTGGTTCTAAGCAGAAAGTATGCTTTCTGCCTGATTTATGCATAGTTTCACTATAGGCCAGTGCTACTTTAGCGAGCCAGAACCTGAATTGGGATTAGGATCCGTGGTCGAGGTGGGATCGTTTCATGTCGAGATCGACTTTGCGGGATCTGGAGAAACACGACGTTATGCTTCGGATACGGGGGTACTAAGGCGAATTTCTGTTAGTAGGGGTGAAAGCGTGGAGACGACTGATGGCCGTTCGTTTCGCGTTCATGAAATCGTCGTAAAGGAGCTGCTGTATGAGTATAGCGGTGACGGAGAATACGCCCGGGAAGATGAGCTTGCTTGGGTGGAATCGTTTGGATCGCCTCAAGATCGCCTCCTTGCTGGAGATGCCGGGCCAAGCTCGGAGTTCGCTCTCAGGCATAGAACGCTTGCGATGAAAAAAGAGCTCAGGCGCTCCCCGCTTAGAGGTTTTATGGGGGGGCGGGTAGATCTTCTGCCTCACCAAATGTATATCCTGCGTGAAGTTTCCTCGCGGCAGATTCCTCGAGTATTGCTGTCAGATGAGGTGGGTTTGGGCAAGACGATCGAAGCTTGTTTAATTATCCAGCGGATGCGAGCGATTGGCCGAGCCGAGCGAGTATTGATTCTCGTGCCTGAATCGCTGGTTCACCAATGGTTTGTCGAGTTTTTGCGTCGCTTCAACTTGTGGTTCAATATTTACGACGAGGAACGTTGCAGGGCGGTTGAGAGTGGAGACGGCGAAGAGAACCCGTTTCTAGATGAGCAACTTATACTCTGCTCGATCGATTACCTAGCGAATAACGAAATCCGCAGTTCGCAAGCATCGGCGGCGGGTTGGGACATTGTCGTGGTCGATGAAGCGCACCATTTAGAATGGACGCCGGAATATTCAAATAAGCCATACGACTTGGTTTCAGACCTGAGCCGAGTTAGCCCAGGGTTGCTGCTACTGACAGCGACGCCAACGCAGCTCGGCGTGGCGGGGCATTTCGCTAGATTGCGTTTACTCGATCCGGACCGTTATAGTGATCTGGAGGCCTTCAACCAGGAAGCCGAGGATTTCGAATCTATCGCCACTATAGCGGATCGGATCGTTGAAGGGGAGGAACTCTCAAGCGAGGATCGAAAACAACTAAAACGGATATTCGATAAGGACCTGGAAGGCCTAGAAACCAAGCTCTCTAAATTCGAATCTGGTTTGAAGGGAGCCAAAGAAACCCTTTTACGCGCTTTGCTTGACGAGCATGGAACTGGGCGAGTCGTATTCAGAAACACTCGGCTCAATATGAAAGGTTTTCCAAAGAGAAAGTATTGCCCAGCTCCCTTGGATGGCGGTGAGAATAGCGCGCGGCAGATCAATCGCTTATTAAAAGAGTTCAAGCTAGAGAATGGCGACGAGGAGAATGGCTTACGCTATGGCTTTTCGGAGGATTGCCGGATGGATTGGCTGGTAGCCTTCCTAAAGGCGAAGCGGGAAGCGAAAGTTCTCTTGATCTGCAAGTCGAAGCAGAAAGCCATCGCTCTCGATACCTCATTGAAGGGTGTTTTGAATATAAAGGCGGCCCTATTTCACGAGGGTCTACCACTGGTTCAAAGAGACCGCAATGCGGCCTGGTTTGCCGAAAAAGAAGGGGCCCGCTTGCTGATCTGCTCCGAAATTGGAAGTGAAGGGCGGAATTTTCAATTCGCTCATCATCTGGTACTTTTTGACCTGCCCATCAATCCTGGTTTGCTCGAGCAGCGGATCGGACGCCTAGATCGTATCGGACAAACCGCTACGATTCAGATCCATGTGCCCTACCTAGTAGGGAGTGCTCAGGAGTTCTTGGCAGATTGGTATCACCAAGGATTAGACGCGTTCGAAAGCTGCGTTCATGGTGTGGCTGAATATCGAAAAGCCTTCGAAAAGAAGGCTCTTGAAGGAGCGATAGAGTATGGGTCCTCAAAAGCGCGATCAAATCGAGACGGGCTAGAAAAGTTGATTGAGGAAACGCTGGTTTTTAGAGATTCCCTGGATGAGAAGCTTCGTCGTGGCAGAGATCGCTTGCTCGAGCTCAATTCGTTCGATCCAGGGATTGCCAAGAATGTGATTGAGGAGATTCGGCAAGCGGAATCGGACAATCGGGCTCAAGAGCTACTTTGGGAAGTTATGGACCTTTTTGGGGTGCGGATTGAGGAACATGAAGGGGGAGATGTCTTTCTCAATTCACGGCATGCTTACATAGACTCGTATCCACAAATACCTGAAGAAGGCTTACTTGCTACGTTCGACCGCACTCGAGCCATTGCCCGGGAAGATATCAGGTTCATATCCAAGGACCATCCGCTTTTTGACGAATCTATGGAGTTGCTGATAAACTCCGAAAAGGGGGTTTCCAGTTTTGCCTTATTTGATTCGGAGGAATCGAATCTGTTTCTGGATGCGGTGTTCGTGCTGGATGCGGTTGCTGATTCCAAGCTGCATGTCGAACGGTTTATGGCAACGACTCCCCTAAGGGTGCTCGTTGACGCTAGCGGGCGGGACGTGGGCGCCCAGCGAGACACAGAGATAATCGAATCGGAATTGCAGAACGGATCGATCAATCGATTCCTTGAAGATTCGGGGTTCTCCAAGGAGTTCTTGTCAAACCTCCTCGATTCCGCCGAAGCGATCGCGGAGAAGGAATCTAATCTATTGAAGAAAGAAGCTAAGGCCCAAATGAAGGGAGCATTAGGTGGAGAACTGGAAAGGCTGATCGACCTAAAGCGGATCAATCCGAATGTCCTGCCGGAGGAAATCGAACTTGCGAAACAGGAGATTGCGGGTATCGATATGGCGATAAGGTCTGCCCGGTTGAGATTGGACTCGGTAAGGCTGATTGCTCAGGGGGAGGTCGATCAGTGGAAAACCTAACGCTCCATCGAGGGGATGGATTTTACTCCAAATCGGAAAATAGCTCAGCATTCTTGGAGATCAGAGTTCATGGAAATAGCCAAAAATACTGGTTTTTGAGTAATTTACTCTATTGTCGATTCGCTAAGGATCCTTAGTGTGCACGCGTGGGTTTTTCGGATGCGATTTCAGTGAAACCTTCTTCGGCTAGGGGTGAGGGAGCGCGAGAGTACGAACAAAAACCGGCTGAACGGGCAAATTCCGAGCCTATTCAAACGGTCGATATACCGCGAGAGACTCTGGAGCGGATCGTTCGGGCCAAACTGAAGAATGCCGTGCGACAAAATTTAAGCTATAACCTTCAGGGAAAGCTTAGCTTGAGTGAAAGAATAGGGCAGCATCTTTCGGCGAAAGCCTAGTATAAGACTGCTAGCGAGCCTCTTACTCGACGGTGACCGATTTTGCCAAGTTGCGCGGCTTGTCTACGTCACATCCACGCATATTCGCGATATGATAGCTGAGAAGCTGCATGGGGATGCTGGCCATTACCGGCAAGATGGCCCGATGACAGTCGGGTATGAGTATCTGATCATCGACCAGGTCATCGGGAAGCGGATTGCTCTGATTGGCGACTGCTATGACCGGGGCGCCTCGAGCTTTCACCTCCTGAATATTCGACACGAGTTTGCTGTGGATATCCGGCTGCGTCGCCAATACGATGGCTGGACACTCTCCGCTAATCAAGGCGATGGGGCCGTGCTTCATCTCGGCCGCTGGATAGCCTTCGGCATGTATGTAGGAAATCTCTTTCAATTTCAGAGCTCCCTCTAACGCTATCGGAAACATATCCTGGCGGCCCAGGAATAGGCAGTCCGTCATATCTTTGTATTTCTTGGATATTTCCAGGATTTGGTCGTTGAGTTTGACAGTTTCGGCAACCAGATCGGGCGCTTGCTTGAGAGCTTCAACGTAGTCGAGTCCTTCTTGGAAGGACATGTCTCGAAGACGGCCTAGATAGAGAGCTAGCATGGACAGAATATGCAGCTGGGAAGTGAAGGCTTTGGTAGAGGCAACCCCGATTTCTGGTCCGGCGTGCTGATAGATGCCACCGTCCGATTCGCGGGCGATTGTCGAGCCGACGCTATTGTTGATAGCTAGTGTTTTGTAGCCTTTACGCTTGGATTCGCGCAGAGCTGCTAGCGTGTCGATCGTTTCTCCTGACTGGCTGATCACCATGACCAAAGTATGCTTGTCGAGGGGAGCGTTTCGGTACCTAAACTCCGAGGCGTATTCAACCTCGACGGGGATACGGGCGAATCGCTCGATGAGATATTCGCCAACTAGGCAAGCGTGCCAAGCTGTTCCACAGGCGCAAAGCAAGACGCGATCGATTTGCCTAAGCTCCTGGGCACTGACGTTTAGGCCGCCAAATTTGGCTGTGCTTTGATCGTCGGAGAAACGACCCCTCATGGCGTTTTCTAAAGCCTTTGGCTGGTCGAAAATCTCTTTCAGCATGTAATTCGGGAAGTCGCCAAGCTCGCTTTCGGCGATCTCCCAGTCTATCTTCTTAACTTCCGGAGTGAGCGCCTCCTCATCGGCAGTGATAAGATTGAGCTCCCCATCCTTGAGGCTAACGATTTCTCCGTCATTCAGGTAGACGACGTTGGAGGTTCGACTGATGATGGCCGATACGTCGCTAGCCAAAAGGTATTCGTCGGCTCCAATTCCGACGATCAGAGGTGAGCCCTTCCGGGCCCCGACGAGTTCATTCGGCTGCTCGACGCAAATGGCGGCAATGCCATAGGTGCCTTCGATGTGGCTAAGCGTCTTTCGTACGCTGTTCAGAAAGCGATTGTCCGAATCGGCATCCTCTTTCGCGTAGTGGTAAGCTATAAGATTACAAAGGGCTTCGGAGTCGGTTTCAGAATAGAATGTATATCCCTCGCCCTCCAAGTACTTCCGAATCGACAAGTAGTTCTCGATGACGCCGTTGTGCACCATCGCGATCTTTTCGTCGCTGCTCACATGAGGGTGAGCGTTTTCAACAGTAACGGCTCCATGCGTAGCCCAGCGGGTATGACTGATTCCCAATTGTCCAGCTAGCCCGTTAACGGATACATTCTTGGCTAGGTCGGTAACCCGGCCCTTGTGCTTTTTCAGTTTTAAGGCCTCGTTCGCCAGAACGGCCACACCAGCTGAGTCATAGCCGCGATATTCAAGCCGTTTTAGTCCTTCGAGCAAGATGGGAGATGCTTCCCGCGTTCCAATATACCCGACGATTCCGCACATTGTTAGTAGTGGATTTGAATTGAGTGGAGACCTACTTGGACGTTTAGCCTCTGAAGAGTGAGATTGTTTTCTGTTGGTGTTGGTGAAAAGGCTCCTTTACTCTCAGAATCGTTTTCTTAAAGTATCCATAACACAATCGGACATATCCCGCGATTATCAATCTAAATTCGCTTCTGTATCCCCTCGGCATGTCGGGACTATTCTCGTCCCGAATTTTCCTTCCTGCCTTCGTTACCGCCTTTTTCATGAAGTATTGCCATTCTTGGCCATTTTTGAATAATATCGAACGGTTGGCGGATCTAGTGGAGAAAGCGAATAACCATCCAACTTGGTTTACTAGTGGTTGGGTGATCACGGCTCTTGGGGCATTATCGCTTTTAGAGTTTGCTGCTGACAAGTCCCCCGAGGCCAGGGAGCTCATGGATGACTTGTCCGCGTATGCGAAAACAGGCCTATCAGGACTAACCACTTTGGGGGTCATGAATACGGCGGATGCCGAGTTTGCTGGCGATGTGCTGCAACAGGCAGGAATCCTCGAGCTGATACCTGCCATTTTTCCGCTGGAGTCACCTACTATGGAGCGACTTTGAGGGGTGGTGTCTTAGGTGTTCTAACAGATGCGGACCCGGATGATTCGGTAAAGATACGCGGCTTTATCAGTTGGGTGGAGGATTTTTCGCTGTAGTCGGAGTTTGGTACCTTTTGTACGCCCCAGCCTTTGCTCTATTAGTCATTCTAGGATTTTTCGGATCGCTTTACCACATCCGAAAGTACCACGAGGGAAAGCTGGAGGATCTGAAGACGCCTTGCGAAGAGTGCGGCGAACGCATACACTCCTTTGCGACGGCCTGTCACCACTGTGGCACGAAAAGGCGACAGACCAACATTATTGGATTCCTTGGAGGTGTTAAAGACGAGAAGGCCACCTCGGTCGAAGATCAGAAGCTGCGGCTTATGCGACTAAAGCGATCGCCGCTATCGCACGAACGATTTGAAGGGACAGGGGTCGAGCTGAGGTGCGAGGATGACGGAACGACGGCGTTTTCGGATAGGGCTCTGACGGAGGCCTATATCGATTCAGTAGCGGCGAAACTTCCAAAAGTGCTCTTGGTAAGCGCCATCTTGGGCATCGCATAGGTGCTAGGATTGATTGCGGGAGTAATCTACTACCGGCTGCGGCTAGTCGCCCCCTTTAGGCGTTACCTCACATTCGGGCAGAGTTTTGTGACCGAATGGCTGCCCCGAATCATTATCTTGGCCCTGGCGGTTCTCCAGGTTTCTTCCGGGGGTATTGTGGCCGTCACGTTGATGGCGCTGCTGAATTTCCTTTTCTGCCGCTCGGCTTTCAAGACCGGCATTGTAAAGGCGAACCTGCTGTAGAGTATAAAAAACGGTGCCAAAGGAAAGGTGCCGTGGAAATTGCGCGGCGGCCGCACTCGCTGGGCGACCGCCGGTTTGTTTTCTTATTCAGTTATAGCTCGCTTCCATCGTTGGATTCGAAGTATTGACAGAGGTCAATTGAGCTAAACTCCATCAGAAGCGAGGATGCGTTCCTCGCGTAAATCTAGAGTAGGCTCTTTGCTTTAAATCCATGGCTACCAGGCCAATCAGAGCAGTGGTGACTGCCAGGCCCGCCACGAGGTCTCCGG
>JAYZHU010000101.1:0-12575 GCA_036166175.1 Verrucomicrobiota bacterium
CCGTTATGAGAGAATTCCATTGATCGTTCTCCGAGATCGCTTGACCCACGGCTACGCCCGCCTGGTTCAAGGTCGAGTCGTTATCAGGCACATCGTTAGCGATGTTCCAATGAACATTGGGTAACGGTCCGAAGCGTTCGATGGCGTAGCGCATGCGCAGATGCGAGTTGGGTTCTCCGTCGCCGTAGCGGGCGAGCTCATTGTGATCAGCTCCGAATAGGGAAATTTCGAACTGTAGTTCGGGGTGCCGCTGCAAGGCGAACAGCAATCGCTCTTCCATGCCTTCCCAAGCACCGAGATCGAGCCGATTGCTCTCGCTATCAAAAAGAGAGTCTTCTGGAGGGCAAAGCCAGGCCCGAATGCGATTGAATCCTGCCTGGGCTGCTTGGTCGATGCATGATTTCCACTTGGACTCTTTCCGATCCAGCAATCTGTATTCGTTGTAACCAAATTGCAAATACCAAATTCCGTTTCCGTATTGCAGCTGGCGTGAATCTTGCATGGAAATCTTGATCTTGCCAGGCAGCGATGATCCAACTGCCTTGAAGGACCCGTTTTCCAGTAGCCTTCCCTCACAATTCTTGGCTTCCCAAGACCAAAATCCCTCTTCATTGACGTAGGCGCGGGCTTTCATCTTTCCATCGCTGGTGGCAAAACCGCGGGTGGTTTTGATTGCTCCACTAGGAAGCGTGTAGGATACTACAAGCGGCAGTTCGGGACAATTTGCCCGCCCAGCTGAAAATGAAATTTCGTGACAACCGAAAACTGGGACGACTGAACTAGAAGTGAGGATGGATTCGCGATCGGTTTTTGCGGTCATTCGGGAGTTGGATTTTACAAGGTTTTAGGGAATTCGCTCTTCGTCGAATTCTATCATGTCGGCAAAGCTTATCAGGTCTTCTCGGTCGGCAATTCCCATCTTCCGTTTAGTTTGCTCGAGCGATTCGCGCCCCATCTCGCTCATGCCTTTCTGAACGAGCTCTCGATTCCATTTGGCCACTTCCAGGTTTTCTGGAAGAATTTCCGCGAGCTGTTTATCGATTTCCTCATCGTTTGAACTCGAACGAACGACTTCCTCTATGGCATCAGGGTCGATACCCAGGTGGAGGCATAGGAAACGATCGAATCCGCGTTTGTAATTTCGCATGTAGGACTTCCCCAATTCGCCTTTCACACAGCGTTTCGCTTTGGCAATGAATCGGGGCAAGTGGAGCAAGCCATTGGCATGCGGAATATAGGGCGATGGCAGGTCGTAGTGGATCTCTCCAGTATCGGGTCTACCATTTCTTGACATAGGCGTGGATGTACCTGTTTCCGCAGGTAATACAAATCAATATTTAGAACATTGGGAGTCGGTCACTCTTTGAGCACCATGTCGATGCACATGACGGTCGCCATGATTAGCGATCGGAGCGGACGGTGTGCCTCGACGCTCGAGTTGATGGATAGGATGTAGTTGTCGTCGCTTGTAAAAAATTCCTTACCGATTCCACTCCACTCTTTGAATACACGAGCGAACTCAATACCTTGGAAGCCGGACGAGAAATTCCAGCGTGTCAACTTGCCGGTCAACTGGCGGAGAACCTGTTCATCGGGGCCAAGAACATCGAATTTGCCGCCAACGGAAAAGAACTTCTGTTTAAACCGCCCGAGCAAGGCCTGATTTTTTCCGAACGTCGACTTTCTACAAGAAGAGCGAGACTCCTCTCGCAACATGTATCAGCGTGTGGCCCTGAGGTTCCCGTATCTCGATATGAAAGGGTAGGTATCTCTTATTGTCGGAAAAGCGGAGGAGCTTGGTGAGGAATCCTAGATTTTCTTCCCGGCACTCCAGTTCGATTTGTCCGGTTTTTGGATTGAGAATATCGAAATTGTTCGCGGCCTTGAACAGGCCAACGTGCTCGCGCACCAGGAATGCGCTTTTACAGAGCGGGCTTCCCATGAGTAAAGGATTGGAGAGAGGGCGATTCGAGAGTTACAAGCCGTCCGGAACACAACGATTTGCGTTTGTTCAATCAAGCGCTTCGCCCAAGGCTCCGATGATCTCGTCCGCATTCTCGGTTCCCACACTGAATCGAATCAGTTCTGGATTGATACCGGCAGATTGGAGGTATGCTCGCCCGCTTTTCTTGGTGATCAATTCGTAGTGGGCCAGGTACATGAAGGGGCAAGCGAGGGAATGGATCATCCCAAAGCTGGGACCTTTAGCGATCCGGAGGCGATCGTAGAAATCGGCTAAGTCCATGTTCAGATCAAAGGCAAGCATCCCGCCTACGCCATTCCCTCGCCGGGCGACCTTGGCGAAATTGCTATGAGACCGCTCTTCTTTGGCCCAATGCGTCTTTTTGACTTTTGGGTGAGACTCCAAGAACTCGACAATTTTCTCTGTGGATGCATTGACGGTTTCGACGTGCTTGGAATAACTATCAACCTGGCTGGCCAGGCAGTCGAGGGAGCGCGAGTAGGGTGGAACGATTTGCTCCCGAATTTTCTCGACGAGAAGTTCGCTATCGGGACATTGTGCCGTGACGCTGGCGGCTCCCGCAATTACGGTGCCCTGATTGGCAGCGTACTTGGTCAGACTGTTGACGATGATGTCCGCGTACGGGGAAACATCTACATTGGCGGGAGAGAGTATGGTGGGATCGACAATCAGAAAGACGCCGAACTTCGTCGCGAGGTCTCGGATACGCTCTAAATCTGCCGATTGGATAAGCGGATTGGTGGGGAACTCCGTGATTATGCCGGCAAATTCATCCGGGCGGCTTTCAAGAAGGCGTTCCAACTCATCGACATCGAAAACGTTCAGCAGCTCCCGATTGGCCCGCCCCGCTAGCGACAGCTTGTCAAGGATGTGCATCGTATCCGCGTACAGCCAGCCTAACTTGATCCATGACTTTCGACTCCTCGGCGATTGGACGGCATTTACGGCCTGGAAAACCGAATAGATGGCATTCATTCCGGAACCGGAGATGACTACATGTTTGGGAGATCGCGCGCCCAACAAGGGAGTAAGGGCGTCGAGAACTTTTTTCGCAGAGTCGCCTTGGTAAGACGCTTCCTTTTCAACGCTTTTCCGCAGTCCGTTCGCTACCAGATAGTCTTCTGCCTCTCGCGAACAAAGGTAGCCGCCAATGTGGCGCAGATAAAGTTTCGCTCGCAGATTCAGATCCTCATCTTCGGGTAGGCAGATTCCCGATACGCCTTGATGCTTGAGAAACTTGGACTCAGGGCACTTCAAATAAGCTTCAAGTTGTTGAGCGATTCGATCGGAAGCGGTAAGCCAGATGGGGAGTTCTGGCCGATCGAAGAATTTTTGCCAGCAGGATTCGATTTGCTGGAGGCACTCGTGTTTGACGAATCGAGGGTAGCCAGAGTCCATTTTAGCGATGGTGTCCGGATCGCGCTCCTCGTAGCCGATCACATCCGCGATGGTTGGTATGCTCACGGAAACGGCGTGGAGTTCATCGGGAATACGTTTGCCCAATGGGATCTGTTGGTCAGTAATCATTGAAGAGGCCGCGACTTTAGAATTCACCCTGCCGGTGTCGAGCGCCGATCTCGTCATTCAAGGGGTCCTGGCTGGCTGGTTTGTGGCAAAACTAAACGGTTGCTTAGGTAGCCGTTAGGCCTATGACCAGGCCCATGAAGTTCATTTCATGGAATGTTAACGGAATCCGAGCTGCGGCAAAAAAGGGGGCATTGGAGTTTATGGAGTCTTCGGGAGCCGACTTCATCTGTCTTCAAGAGACCAAAGCTACCAGGGAAATCGTCGAGGGGATGGGGTGGAACAATGGTCTGAAAGTATTCGCAAACGAGGCTGAGAAGAAGGGGTACTCCGGAACCGCGATCGTAACCCCCCATGAGCCGGTGTCGGCGAGTTATGGATTGGGCATCGAAGAACACGATAATGAGGGTCGAGTCGTTACCCTGGAGTTCGATGATTTCTTTCTTACCAACGTCTATACCCCCAACGCTCAAAATGAACTTAAACGTCTGTCCTACCGCAGACAGTGGAACCAGGCCTTTCTTGAACGCATGATCGAATTGGAGAGAAGCAAACCGGTCATTTTTTGCGGCGATCTGAATGTCGCTCACACGGAAGACGACCTGGCCAATCCCAAGACTAACCGGAAGAACGCGGGTTTTTCGGACGAGGAGCGGGCGGACTTCGGAGCGATTGTCGAGTCGGGCTTCATCGATACCTTTCGCGAATTCACCCAAGGAAACGGGCACTATTCCTGGTGGAGTTTCCGAGCCAATGCCAGGGCACGAAACGTGGGCTGGCGCATCGACTACTTTCTGATTTCCGAATCGCTAAGGCCGCAACTAGTGTCCGCTGAGATCCTCGCTGATATTATGGGATCCGACCACTGCCCGGTGACCATGGATTTGAAGTAGTTGGATCGGCCGCTACCGCCAGAAAAAAGGCCGTCACCCTCAGTCGCTTTCGCCGAACCACTTATCGGTTTTCTCCCTGGCCGCCAATCTATGCTGGGGCTTGATGTGAGCCGCCACGGTAGCTAGAGCCAGGGCAATGGCGCCAAGGTCGTCGGAGAATCCTAGAAGCGGAGTGATGTCCGGGATCGCATCGAGAGGTAAGATGAAATAGCCCAGAGCCGAGAAGATGATGGCTTTAGCCTTTTGCGGGGTATCTCAATCGCAGGCTGCATAGTACAAAATGAGAGCTTTTTCCACCAACTCGCGACCAGCTGATTTGGCGAATTGGGTCAATTTCTCCCAGAGCCCGTTCTCGCTATAGTTGTTCGAGTAGTCGTGCTGTTTGGGGACGAGATTGCTCATTTTGCGATAGCCGTAGTCTTTTACGGTTATTGGCCAGGGAATTCTTGTCAAATGGGAGTTTAGGACGGGGTAGGCCGATTCGAAAGCTGCACAAGCTAAACTATTTGGTCCAATTGACAGTTGTTTGAATGTATATCTACGTCTAGCCCGTTCCAAACCATACGATGTTCTTCCTACGCATGCTTCCCCCACTAGCTGTCTTGGCGGTCTCCGCAGGGATTTGCTATTGGATTTTTTGGTCAGAGCCGCCACATAGGAAGTTTCCGCAGAGGGAAACATTGCCTGAGGTGAGCGTGTATCGACTAGAGCCTGTTGATTATCAGGTTTGGCTTCGGTCTCAAGGAACGGTCCAGGCCCGTACGGAGAGTTCACTTGTGTCCGAAGTCAGGGGGAAAGTGGTTAACGTGGCCCCCGCTTTTCGGGCAGCGGGCGTTCGGCGTTTTCGTCCGATTCTACTGACGTCGATGACCACGTTTGCAGGCCTGCTTCCTCTGATGTTCGAACAGAGCAGGGGATCGAAGTTCATGGTTCCCATGGCGATCTCCCTGGGTTGGGGAGTGGTCTTTGCCACCGTAATTACGTTGATTCTGGTTCCCGTCAATACGTTGATCCTCGACGATCTGAAACGCATCTTCCGAGCTTACTGGAGGTGGCAGACGAACGCGGAGAAAGCCCCCGAGCGTGTGGAAGGGGATCCGGTTGCCAGCAACTAGAATATTGCCTTGAATCCCAATTTGCCGTGGGATACCGGCGTTCGGCCATCCAGTGCGAGAGGAATATAAGTATCAGCTATGGCTTCATTTTGCGGTATTTACCTTCGGAACTACTTGAAGTCTCGGTAAGCTCATATCGCTAGGCGCCTATGCACTGGTTTGATACCGCTTACTGATAGCTCTTGTCGCCCTTTTGCTGATATTCGGTATTGCTAAACGTAGATTAACGGTAGATCGACGGACGGCGTTCATTCTACTCGCTGTTCTCTTGATTTTAGGAGCTCACTGGCTGACATTTTTCGAGGCTATCAAGCGATCCAATGTGTCGGTCAGCCTAGTCTGCTTTTCCAGCGTCGCTTTGTTTACATCTTTCATCGAGCCAATCTTCTTTCGACGGCGGATCCTCTAGAGCGAACCCGTGATCGGCCTGGGAATCGTTGCTAGTCTCTATTTCGTCTTCCATTTCGGATTCGAATTCGCCGCTGGCATGATCTTGAGTGCCATTTCCGCTGCTTTGGCTGCGTTGTTTACCGTTTTGAATGGACTGCTCGTCACGAGGTTAGACCCGAAAATAATGACCGTATACGAGCTAATGGGGGCGTTTATCCTGGCCAGTTTATGCCTGGGGTTTTTGAGCTGGGTAGAACCCCAAAACATGCTTCCGACAATGCCGGATCTGCTTTGGCTAGCCATTCTGGGCATCGTTTGCACCGCGTTCTCTTTTATACTAAGCATTCAGCTAATCCGCCGAATTACGCCTTACAGTTTCGTGATGGCCATTAATCTGGAGCCGATCTACGCGATCCTGCTGGCCTTGGCCATTTGGTCGGAGAGTGAAAAGATGTCTTCGGAATTCTATTACGGAGCTACGTTCATTGTAGCGATGATCTTTCTCAACTCTTATCATCAGGGAAAACAGGGAATTACGGGTAAGCAGTCGGTTGACAGCATTCGTTGAACTTGAATGATGCCGCTATGGTTCGAGGAACGCACGATAGCTTAGAAGATGACAGAAACGCGTCGATTTTGATCTACGTGAACGGAGTGATGACTCCTAGAGACGAAGCGAAAATCTCGGTATTCGACAGCGGTTATCTCGTCGGTGATGGCGTTTGGGAAGGGATTCGTCTCAAGGAAGGTGTCTTCGTTTTTCTGGAAGAGCATATCGGCCGCCTTTTTGAGGGCGCTCGTATGATATTTTTGGATATTGGTGAAACGTTTGAATCGTTGAAAGGCAAGTTGACTGAGACGACAGAGGCCAATGGCATGATGGACGGAGTTCACGTTCGACTCATGGTAACGCGTGGAAACAAAAAAACGCCATCCCAGGATCCGCGCCTTACGGTGACGCCTCCCAATATTGTCATAATTCCTGAATACAAAACGGCAAACCCGGACGTTAGAAAAGAAGGCGTGCGGCTATATACTTCCGCTATTCGCCGAGGTTCCCCGGATTATTTGGATCCACGCTTGAATTGCCATAGCAAGCTGCACGAGGTCGTGGCTCTGAGCCAAGCTATTGGGGCGGGAGCCGACGAAGCTCTCATGCTGGACATCAACGGATTCGTATCCACCTGCAACGCCACCAATTTCTTCATCGTCCGTAACGGAGAGGTTTGGACCTCAACGGGGAAGTACTGCATGAATGGGGTGACTCGGGGCAAGGTTCTCGCAGTGAGCGAACAGGCAGGGATTCCCGCAATCCAGAAAGACTTTTCCTTGGTGGACGTCTACAGCGCCGATGAAGCCTTTGTCACGGGCACTTTTGGAGGGATTTCGCCAGTTTCAGAGATCGATGGCCGCTCCGTGGGAAGTGGTTCATTGCCAGGTCTCATTACACAGCGTCTCATAGATTTGTACGACCAGGAAGTGGGAGCGTATATCGCCAAAGAGACTACTTGAGGAATGGAAAACAAGCGAATCAGCCTTTGGTCGGGCCCTCGAAATGTGTCGACAGCTTTAATGTATTCATTCGCTCAGCGTGCGGATACAGAAGCCTATGACGAGACTCTCTATGCTCATTACCTGACGCGTGAAACGGATCGCTCCCCGCATCCGGGAGAGCGCGAAATCGTAGGCGTCCAAGAGAATGATGGAAGAAAAGTTATAGAGGAGCTCTTTCAGGCATCGTCGAAATCGCCTATACGGTTTTTCAAGAACATGGCCCACCATTTGGTGGATCTCGAGTGGGATTTTCTTGGCTCGCTTAGCAATGTGCTGCTCACCCGTCACCCCAAAGAGATGCTGATGTCCTACAAGAACACTATCCCGGAGTTCACGATTTCAGATACCGGCTACCCGAAGCTCAAAAGACTTAGCGACACCATTGTGGAGATGGGACAGGAACCCATTGTTATCGATTCGAAGATATTGCTGCAGTCTCCGAAACGAACCCTAAAAAAGCTCTGCGATAAGTTGGGCATCCCCTTTTACGAGAGCATGCTTAGCTGGCCCAAAGGCCCAAAGAAAGAAGACGGCGTTTGGGCGCCCCACTGGTACCACAATGTTCATCTATCAACGGGTTTCGCCCCCTACCGCCCAAAAACGGAGCGTTTCCCAAACGAGTTGCAGAAGCTCTTGGAGACTTGCCAGCCTCTTTACGAGGCCTTGTATCCGTGGGTCCTAAAATGAAAAAAGCACCGCTCCGAGCTAACGGAGCAGGGCGATTGTCAAATTCTTGAAGCATGTCCTCGCTCAGCTTCCTTTTTCCTTAACGGCTGCGGGGACGATCATTAGTTTGCCGTCTTCTTTCTTGACCACTCCGGTGACGAGCAGGTTCTCGGTCTTTCCTTGGCAAAAATATTTCCCGTGAGCCATATTTTCGGTAAAGAGATAGGTCATAATCTTCCCGCCCTTGCCTTTTACTTGCAGGGCATTGGTACAGGAATCGGTTTCGCTCAGTGAGCACTTGGCGCAAAGACCCGTACCTGCAAGGGTAACGGTTTTCTTTTCTTCGGCTAGTAAGGGTAGCGAGAACGCAAGGCTCGCAACGAGTATCATTAACTTTTTCATAAAAAGGTTGCTGTGAATTATTATGGTTAGGTGAAATCCTGACGATAGAGAAAGTAGATTGAATGCCGGGTTTTAGCAAGAATGGATTCATCATCGCCGTCCTCGAGCCGCGAAAATGCAGGACCTTGTCTAATGGACTTGGAAGGAGGTTTAATCGATTAAGGGGAATCTCATTAGCGAGACTTATGAGGATTCTGGTATTCTCAATCGCGTAGGGTGAATTACTCAAAAATCGAAAAGGATCCCTGATAACCCAGTCATAACGGTCACTGATAAATGAATAAGTGCAGTTTTTTCATCGTCTAATAGATCGAAAAGCGCTTAAATTACAAGCCGTTGGGTAGCTAGTTGGACGATCGCCCCCGGTCGAGTTGCCGATTTTTGGTTGATGGAGTGTGGATGAGATGAGAGCCCAAAGATACAGCATAAGTCCCCGGTCCAAAAATCGTCGGATTGGTGTGTTTGTATGGGTTCTTTGCTTTGTGGCTCAGGTCGCAATTGGGGAATCGATATCACAAAGCCGATCCTCTTCCAGCAGCAGCCCTTCGTCATCGAAATCGGTCTCTAGCGGAACCAGCGATCCCAGGATGCCATCCAGGCAGCGATCGACAACGATTACCGCTCCTCGACGTTCAAGCCCATCGACCGCTCCTTCCCGCTCGCGCGTAGCGAGCCCCCCATCGAGTTCCTCATCTTCGTCATCAGGCTCTCATTACAAGGGTGCCCGGGGTCCAATTAAATCCTATTCGAACCCGAGGGTCCAATCGGGACCGCGAGCTTCATCCAGTAGCCGGCCATCGGTTTCACTACCGTCTTCCGCACGTCAGTCAACTTCGAGTTCATCTAGGCAACGACCGTCGACAGTCCGTCCAGCGCAGCCACGACCATCTCCAAACTCAAGCCTGTCAGAGCCTCGACGCTATTCGACGACTCCATCCGCGCCCAGCCGGAGTAGCAGCAGCGTTCAGCCAAGGAGATCTTCGCCTGTTAAAGAACAAGCGAACAACCGGACCCGTTCATTTAGATTGCCGAGCCTGATCCCTTCGAGGTCGAACAACAGAAGCGCGTCCTCCGCATCCAGCAAATCTTCAAGCGGCTATTCCCGAACTCGGCCGACGACGCCGCCTCCCAAAGTAAGCTCTTCGGTCCCGAGGCGGAATTCTTCGAGCTCCGTGTCAAGCCGGTCTAGTTCGCAGCCTCCTCGTGTATCGGTTGTTCCGAATCGCGGGCGATCGACTGGGATCACTCTGAGTCCGGAAGGTGTATCGAAAAATAGAACACAAAGCAACTCCTCTACAAGATCGGCGAGTTCTGCAACGAGATCGACAAGCTCTCCCGATGTCCGAATGCCCACCAAGCAGTCGCGATCGCTCTCATCTGCCCCAAGGAGATCAACGAGTGCCGCGACCTCGATTGCTAGATCATCGACAGGAGGGAGGGCAGAGAATCCTACGATTTCAGCCCGAAACAGTCCCACGAGCTCGAGAATGCCATCTGCTCCAGTGAAGCAGCAGACGGCGATGGCGCTGACCAGGGATCTTTCCCAAGTATCAAGCATCTACAATCAGGACAGTACAAACTTGCGTAGCGCTTACCTCGACGCGAAGGCGGAAGCCGTAGCCCGCACAGAAGAAATGCGAGAGGAGCAAACCTTCGGAGCTGTGTCGAAGTTCACACAATCCGTAGGTACGCCGATAAGGCGCATGGAGCATCAAACGGCGTCATCATATGGGGCGAGAGGCTCTAGGGGCGCAGCTCGTATCGCCCATTTCGATCTTGACAACCGGCACAAGCATGGGCCGACCTGTGGTCACCATTACTATGACAAGCGGTGGCATGATTTTCCAAGGTCCCATCGCCATGGTCCTGGCTGCGGCCATCATTTTCGCAACGGTGTCTGGCTATCTTTTAGCATAACGCATCGCCACGGTACTGGCTGTGGCCATTTTCTCGATGCCGGGCACTGGCTGTCTTATTCGACCTACCATCGGCACGGCACGGGATGCGGGCACTATTTTTATGGAGGGTTGTGGCATAACTACCCGCAGAGGCATGTCCACTTCGATGGATGCGGGCATTATTGGCATGGAAGCGTCTGGCTCGATTTTCCCCCCGCCCATCGGCATTCAGCTAGTTGCGGCCACCTTTACGATGGAGTAGGTTGGTATGTGCACGGAGCCGGCATTCACTCCCATGGAGCTGGCTGCGGCCATTTTTATTACGAAGGCCGGTGGAACTTGTACCCGAGGCGATACTACACGAGATACCGTCGAAATGCATTCTACTTCTTTATCGATTTAGGAGATTATCATCGTCGAAATGTGCCAACGCGCGTTTATGATGAATACATCTACGACGAGAGAGAACCGGAAGATATCTACATGGATTCGGATCCCGTGAGTCAGGCTTATGCTGCCTTCGCTCGCGGCCGTTTCTATGAATCGGTTATTGCCTTTAACGACGCCATTGAATTCGAACCGGAGAACGGCATTCTCTATTTCGCTCGGGCTCAGGCCCATGTGGCTATTCGCGATTATCGCTCAGCCTATGACGACATGATTCGGGGGATGGATCTGGTTCCCGAATGGTCGGAAGTGGATTTCAGTATAGCGGAGCTCTACAGCGATCCGCAATGGTTTGAAGAGCATTTTCAAGCCTTGTCCCAATGGGTGGCGGATTATCCTCGAGATTACAAAGCCCACTTCGTTCTCGGATACATCCACTTTTTCGAAAAGGATTACGCGTCTGCCAAAAGCGAGTTTGTCTACACGCTGGCTTGGGACGAGGAGCATGAGCAAGCGAAGCGAATGCTGGATTCGGTTATTGGTCTAGAATCGGAGATGGAAGTGGAGGCCCTAGTGATCGAGGAACAGAATCCTGAAATCCCCCCAGAAACTCACGAATCTGGAGCAAAGAAATCGCCCCTTCTCGAGTAAGAGGCGACTTCGATAAATTGATTTTTCAGCTCGTGAAGCGGATTTAAGCATTACCGCCACCGCGTGGGCCACCACCGCCAGGTCCACCGCGACCACCACCGGGTCCGCTTCGTCCGCCACGACCACCGGGTCCGCCTCGTCCAGGCATGGCGATGAATTCTTCCTTAGAAAGCGAACCATTCTCGTCGGCATCAGCCTTTTTGAAAGCGTCTTTCATAGCGGTTTCGATGCGTTGCTTTAATTCTTCCGGATCAGGCCCGCCCTCTCGTTGCTGGCCTCCGGCACGGCGCTGCATCATGGCGATACGGGCGTCCACGAGCTCTTTAAAGCTAATCGCGCCATCCTTGTTCTTGTCCGCTGAAGCGAAAAAGTCAGGGCGCTCCCGATTGGGCCGTTCGTTTTGGCCGATCGCGCTTGAGGATATGGCGATAGATGAGATGAGAAATATCAGTTTCTTCATAGTGTTTATATCTTTTTTCAGATTAGGTTTTCGTTGGTTGCTGGACCTTCCAGATTCGGAGCAAACGGCGGTTTGCCGATTGAAGTTTCAGATTTCGTGGGGCCGCGGGCTTTATTGTGGACAAGGCCCCCGTCTTTCATGAAAGTTTCGACTGCATCCCGCGATTAGTCGCCCGAGTCTAAAACCCAACCCAACAATTAGTCTTATTATGAAATTACGTAGCGCTCTCTTGCCGATCCTGCTCGCAGCCGGATTCGTGACCAATTCGTTTGCGGCCCATCACGGAAAGCCGCTTTTTGTCCAAACCTATTTGAAGTCCTATACCTCGGAGACGGATAAGCTCATCAGCTTAGCAGAAGAGTTTTCCGAGGAGGGAATGGAATGGCGTCCAGCCGACGGCATCCGTTCTGTCCGGGAAGCCATCTTGCACGTGGCTCAAGGCAATTATGGAATCGGCTCCCGTTTTCTGGGCAAGGAGCTGCCAGCAGGCGTCAATCCAAGGGAGTTTCGCAAAATTAAGACTAAGGCAGAGGCGGTGAGCTTACTCAAGGATTCGGTCCAATTCGTTAAGGACGCTATTGGAAGCATGGATGACGCTACCTTGGCGGAACCCATCAAGCTTTTTGGCCAGGATTCCAACCGTATGGGCGC
>JAYZHU010000102.1:0-5120 GCA_036166175.1 Verrucomicrobiota bacterium
CTCAATATTCCAGATTCTGAATACGAAAGCCGAATGGCTGACTACCAGCCCAAAGGGCCCGGGGAAACCAGAGGGGTTCTCGGCAAATACGCCAAACTGGTCGCTTCCGCTTCCGAAGGAGCAGTCACCGACAAATAGTCCGTTTCCAATCCCTAACTTCACTATGACTTGGGAACGCTACACCCAATTCGCCTTCGATTTTCCGGAAGCGTACCTGAACATCGACTTAAGTCGGACCAGATTAACCGAGTCGGACTTCGAGAATTTCGCAAGCAGTTTCGAGAAGGCCTTTGCCGACATGGATGCCCTCGAAAAGGGGGCGATCGCCAACCCAGATGAAGACCGCATGGTAGGCCACTACTGGCTCCGCGACCCCGACAAGGCTCCCAGTCCGGAGCTTTCTGAGGAGATCGCGTCAACGGTGGAGCGCATCAGGCAATTCGCTGCTCGCGTTCATTCAGGGGAACTGTCAGGAAGCCAAGGCGTATTTACCGACGTCCTAGTTATCGGCATCGGAGGTTCCGCCTTAGGCCCCCAGTTTATCGCCCACGCTCTGGGAAATCCTAAGTCGGATAAAACCCGTATCCACTTTTTTGACAATACCGATCCGGATGGAATCGATTTCACGCTCGAGGTCATCGGTGACAACCTTGGACGTACTCTTTGCCTGGTCGTCTCCAAATCAGGAGGCACTGCGGAAACTCGAAATGGCATGCTGGAAGCGAAGGCCGCCTATGAAAAGGCTGGTTTCGCCTTCTCGGATCATGCTGTCGCTATTACCGGAACGGGCAGTAAGCTCGATCAAACCGCTCTGGCCGAGAACTGGATCGAACGCTTTCCCATGTGGGACTGGGTCGGAGGGCGTACATCCGTACTAGGACCCGTCGGCCTCGTCCCAGCCGCCCTTCAGGGCATCGATATAGATGCGCTTCTAGCAGGAGCCCGATCAATGGACGCCATCACCAGGAGGAACCAGATTAAGGAAAATCCGTCGGCTTTGCTCGCCCTTGGCTGGCACAGGGAGACGAACGGATCAGGCGAGAAGGATATGGTCGTTCTTCCTTACAAAGACCCCCTGTTGCTCTTCTCTCGATACCTCCAGCAGCTCATTATGGAAAGCCTGGGCAAGGAAAGGGATCTTGACGGCAATGTCGTCAACCAAGGTATCGCCGTATACGGAAATAAAGGTTCAACCGATCAACACGCTTACGTTCAGCAGTTGCGGGAAGGTATATCCAATTTCTTCGTTACTTTCATCGAGGTGCTGGAAGATCGGAGCGGGAAATCCATCGATGTTGAGGAAGGCGTAACCTCAGGCGACTATTTGCACGGCTTCTACATGGGCACTCGAGACGCGCTGAGCGAAAAAGACCGGAATTCGATCACGATTACCACGGACCGTATCTCGAACGAATCGATTTCCGGATTGATCGCTATGTATGAGCGCGCTGTCGGTCTCTACGCCACACTCGTTGGAATAAACGCCTATCATCAGCCTGGCGTCGAAGCAGGAAAAAAGGCTGCGGGCAAAGCGATTGATCTCAGCCTTGAAATCGTGAAGGCTTTGGACAGCGCAAATGGAGAGGCATTGGATGCCCCTTCGCTCGCAACTCGAATCGGCCAGCCAGAAAAAGCGGAGCTCGTCTACAAACTAGCAAATCATTTGGCCGCCAACGGCAGAAAGGGAATCGCGAAATCTCGAGGCGAAATCTGGTACCGCTCAACATTCTCTATCTCCAAACGAACTTTTAGCGGACTACCGTCCGAATAAGACGCGTTATTGCCTTTTCCACACAAGTTGCTATCAGAGCTCAATCATACGGCGGTCGAGCGACCGTTCTCTAGATGAATTATATTACGAATTTCCTTTCAGTATTGGCAGTTATCGGGGCTATCGCATCCGGCGGATTTTACTTCCTTAATCTCCAGGAAGCCAACAACTTGTCTCAGGAGTTGCAAATCGCTAACACCCAACTTTCGACGACGCAATCGAAGAACATTGAACAAAGCTCGAAGATCGATGATCTGAGTGCCCAACTGCAGCAGTCCAATCAAACGCTTGAGGAAACCCGCTCGAATATCACCGTTATCATGGCTCGATCCAATCAATTGAAGAGGGAAAACGGCCGGCTTTCCGATGAATTGGATATGCGCCTCGACAAAGAGGAGTCTTTACAAATCGCCCTTGCAGATCTGAAAAAAGAGATGGCCGAGCTGAGGGCTAACTCAATCAGCCTCGACAAAGCCACCGCGTACGAACAGGAAATCGCTTCTCTAGAGGCGAGGATCCTACAACTGAAAAATTCGCAGGCGACCGCGTCAACTGTCTCTTTGTCAGATACTTATAGGACCCTAAAGACTGCTCCAGGTGGATTGAGCGGGCAAATTCTCACCGTTGGACCCAAATCATCCTTTGTCGTAATCAATCTCGGCTACATCAGTGGCGTGCGTCTGGATCATTTACTCGAAATCCAAAGAGACGGGAAACTCGTAGCCAATATTCAGGTCACTGAAGTAAAGGAAAACTTGAGCATCGCTCGAATCTTGCCAGAGTCTATGGAAAACGACCCGGAAACGGGCGACATCGTAATAAGTGGAAATTTATAACTAATGAAGAAACTACTCTCACTATTCCTAGCAATCGCGACCCTCGGCTTAAGCTTTATCTTCACCGGCTGCACCGAAGTTGACGAGTCCACCATTCCATGGAGCCGACCCAAAGACTGGGAAGGTGGCGTTCCTGGGATGGGAGCTACCAGTCGCTAAGAAACTGGCGATCAGCGTGCTGATTCCCCATGCCTAGGCCCGAGGGATTGAGTACCGCAAACGCCTCGCTACTCCCCGAGCCAGGATCGCTCTATGTTGTGGCGACGCCGCTCGGGAATCTCACGGATATTAGCGAAAGGGCTATAGCGATCTTGGAAGAGGTTTCCCTTATCGCCTGCGAAGATACACGCGTATCTGGCAAGCTGCTTTCTAAACTGGAAATCGATAATCGGACCGTTTCTTATCATGAAAACAACGAGCGGACGATGGCTCCCAAGCTGGCCGAAGCGCTCGCTCAGGGCAAATCAGTAGCTCTAATTTCCGATGCAGGCACGCCAGGACTAAGTGATCCCGGCTTTCGATTGACTCGAGAGTGTCGCAAACGTGGCTTTCCAGTGGTACCCGTTCCCGGCCCATGCGCCGCCATTGCCTTGCTCTCCGTCAGCGGCCTTCCTTCCGATCGATTCTTGTTTATCGGTTTTCTGCCCCCGAAAAGCGCCGCCCGAAGGCGATTCCTGGAATCAAACAAGGATCTCGATCATTCGATTATTGTCTACGAATCCTGCCATCGTATCGAAAAACTGTTCTCGGAAATGCTAGAATTACTTGGGCCAGACAGGTTCATATGTATTGGCCGAGAAATTACAAAGCGATTCGAATCGATACATACGGCTAGCCTCGGCGAACTGGAAACCAATTTTGAACAGTCTAGCAAGAAAGGCGAGTTCACCATAGTAATTGCTCCCGGAAGCTTCACCCTCTGATTGAAAATCCAACTTAATCTATCGATGCAGGTAGGCATAATAGACATTGGTAGCAATTCCATCAAATTGCTGATTGGCGAGCCTAGCCAATCCGGAAAATTCGAGCAGGTTCTGTTTGAAGTCGAGGAGAAACGTATCGGAGAAGGTATGACACTGAATCCACCTCGAATCCTCGATGCTGACATCGAAAAAGCCGCCATGGCTATCGGGCGACTGTGCCAAATAGCTCGGCAATACGACCTAGCGGGCTTGAAGATAGTAGCGACAAGCGCAGTTCGTGATGCCAGCAATCAAAGGGCATTCTCGAAGGCTATATTGGATAAGACTGAAATAGGTATCGATATTCTGAGTGGCGACGACGAAGCCCGCCTGATAGGAAAAGGAGCTCTTCAAGACCCGAAACTATCCGATCTTAGCAACTTCGTCCTGATCGATCTCGGGGGTGGCTCCATGGAGTGCATTCAATTCGAAGATAGAATCCAAAAAGCGCATGTAAGCTTCAATCTAGGCGCGGTAAGGCTGGCTTCCACGTTCATACAAGATCGGGAAACACCGCTCCTTCAGGAGTGCGAAAATTTAATAGAGAAACACGTTCTTCAAACGCTATCGCACTCCCCTATCGGTCCCGACTCGACAATCAGAACCGCCGTACTGACCGGTGGAGCTTCTTCTATCCTGGATGGCATGCTCTCCAGGCGATGCAACGCCACTTCGGCAACGATTTCCGACCTTCAATCCCTCTGTCAGGAAATCTGCTCCGCTAAACTTGAAGCACGGAAAATGCACTTAGGAATACCAAGAGAGCGGGCCGATATATTTCCAGCTGCCGCCATCATAATTAGAACTGCTCTAGAATACTTGAAGTGCGACGCAGCCCGCTTTACTCGCTTTAACCTACGGGCTGGGCTGATCGCTGAAATGCTGGAAAAAGAGATCAGCTAAACGGCACCTAGCGTATCCACAATTTCTCGAAACCACTGCTTCCTTCTCCGAGCGTCCCGTTTTCTATCTAGCTGGATTTCAATGACGCGGACCCCTTCCTCATGTTCGCTTTTTAGGCTATCTAGAAAGTCTGTTAAAGTGTCTACTTGGCTATGGCGAAACTGATAGGTACGGGCCCAATTTCGGAAATCGATTTGCTGATCAGTAGCGAAAAAGCGCTCGAACTCATTCTCGAATCCAGAAACCGACAGCATATCGAAAATTCCGCCTCCTTGATTGTTTAGGAGAATGATCGTTAAAGCTCCCTTCAGTTCATTGGCAATCAAGGCTCCGTTGGTATCATGCAAAAGGGACAAATCGCCGGTCACTAAATAAGTTGGAGTACCGCAATGAGCCACACCCATTGACGTTGAGAGAATGCCGTCAATGCCATTGGCGCCCCGAGAAGAATATAACTTCGCGCGTGAATCATTCGGCGACCAATAGAATTCCATATCTCTTGGCGGTAAACTATTGGATACAAATACAGACTCATCCGGTTCAACCTCTCTCGACAGAGCCGCCGCCACCGCTCCTTCGAAAAGCGAATCGCAAGACTCCAATCTTCGGTCAATTTCCACTTTAACCGATAGCTCCTTGCTTAGCCAA
>JAYZHU010000103.1:0-6002 GCA_036166175.1 Verrucomicrobiota bacterium
GACGCGGCAAGACTGGCGAGCGTGCCAGCCTCTTCGAAAGACTTGCCATGCGTTATTCCGTATAAAAATGCTCCCGCGAACAAATCGCCTGCTCCGTTAGTATCTACGGCATTCGTCTTAAACGGCTGGATACTATAGGTATTGTTCCCGTCGAACACCAAAGCCCCTTTGGGACCCAGGGTGACCACGAAAGACTTGGCGATGCCTTTCAGAGATTCCTGAGCTTTCTCGATCGTCGCGGCCCCGGTATACAGAAGGGCTTCTTCTTCGTTGCAGAAGAGAAGATCGACTCCGGCTCCCACGACTTCCGCCATTTGATCTCCAAAATACTTAACCATGCTTGGGTCCGAGAACGTCAGGGCTGTTTTAACGTCATTCTGTTCAGCCAGTTGTTTCGCTTCGATCATAGCGGCCCGACTGTGATCGCCCGTGACGAGGTAGCCCTCAATGTACAGAAAGTCGGATTCCCGAAGAGCGCCGATGGCGATTTCCTTATTGGAATAGTTTGCTGTGATGCCCAGATACGTGTGCATGGTCCTTTCCGCATCGGGTGTAGTCATTACCAGGCATTTTCCCGTAATACCCTCTTCATGAGCCCCCGGGGAGAGATTTGTATCCACATTATTGGACGTTAGATCTTCATGATAGAAATTCCCCATTTCGTCATTCGCCACTTTGCATGAATAATAGCAGCTAGCTCCGAACTGGGTCGCTCCGATTATGGTGTTGGCCGCGGAACCGCCGCATTGCATATCGCTGCTAGGCAGATGAATCGCTTCCGCGAGCTGGTGTTGCCGGGCTTCGTCGACCAAGGTCATGACTCCTTTTTCGATCGCGTGCTCCTGGACAAATTGGTCGCTTACTTCCGTGACGATGTCGACTAGGGCGTTGCCCATTCCGTAGATGTGGTATTTGCTAGGCATGTTCTTGGGAATCCAGAGAGGAAACGGTTGGTTTAAAGTGTGAATGCTGAGACCAAACCGTCACCCGCGAGTCGCGCAACACAAATTCGAGATTGATCGATTGAAGCTGTCCCGCCTAAAGTCCGCCATGATCAACGATCTGGTGGACGAAGTTTGCAAGTTGCTGGAGGCATACCCGCCTTGGCTGGTGATCACTTGTTTGGTGATTGTGAGCGCTGGCCTTCTCTATGTTTTGTGGCGAATCGTTAAGTTCGGTATCGTCCTAGTAGTGACAGCCTTGCTTATCGCCCTTGTAGCCTTCGCGGCCTGGACCCTATTTATTGCCTAACGTTGGAAATATTGGCTAGGTTCTAGTTGACCTGTCTCCGTCTTTCCCATTCACATGGGACCCGTCGTGCAGAAAGATCAGCCCAAGAAATATATTTTCGTAACCGGGGGAGTCGTATCATCGCTTGGAAAGGGGCTGACCGCCGCATCTTTAGGGGCTCTGTTGGAGGAGCGTGGCGTGACAGTTCGGATCCAGAAATTCGATCCCTATTTGAATGTCGATCCGGGGACGATGAATCCCTTTCAACACGGCGAGGTCTATGTCCTCGATGATGGCGCGGAGACTGACCTTGATCTAGGGCACTACGAGCGATTCACGTCGGGCAAGTTGAGTCAGTTCAACAATCTGACTTCCGGGCAGATTTACGAATCGGTGATCCAGAAAGAGCGGAAAGGCGAGTATCTGGGGGCTACGGTTCAAGTGATCCCGCACGTAACCAACGAGATCAAGGCTAGGATTCGGGATGCCAGTGAGGATGTCGATGTTCTGATTACCGAAATCGGAGGCACTACTGGAGACATCGAGGGCTTACCCTTCCTCGAAGCGATGCGTCAGTTTTCATTGGAAGCGGGCCGTAGGAACGTGATTTTTATTCATGTGACCTTGGTTCCATTCTTGAATGCCGCGGGAGAACTGAAAACCAAGCCCACCCAGCAAAGCGTGGCCAAGTTGCGGGAGATCGGTATTCAGCCGGATATACTGGTCTGCCGGACCGAGCATCCGATAGACAGAGAGATTAGAGAAAAACTGAGTCTCTTTTGCAACGTCCCTGTTAAGGCGGTAATTGAGGAAATAGACGTCGAGTCATCTATCTACGAATTGCCATTGGCATTACAGAGAGAAGAGACGGATGATCTTGTAGTGGATTTGCTTGGACTGGATGCTCCGGCTATCGAACATAGCGTATGGATAGATATAGTACGCCGATTGAAGTCGCCTTCAGGTCGAGTCGATATTTGCGTGGTCGGTAAATACATCGAGCTGCAGGACGCTTACAAGTCGGTCTACGAATCTCTAACCCATGCGGGCATTGCCAATGATTGCGCGGTCAATATTGTGCGTATCGATGCGGAGGCCTTGGAACAGCCGGAAGGCCTAAATAAGCTTAAAGGAATGAACGGCATCCTCGTTCCGGGAGGCTTTGGAGATCGGGGGATCGAGGGAAAGATCGCCGCGGTGAAATACGCCCGGGAGAACGGTATACCTTATTTCGGCCTCTGCCTCGGCTTGCAAATCGCGATAATCGAATTCGCCCGCAACGTGCTCGGTCTGGAAGGCGCTAACAGCTACGAAGTTGATGAGAAGACACCCCACCCGGTTATATCCATGATGGACGAGCAGAAGAGCATCGTGGAAAAGGGGGCGACCATGCGATTGGGGTCTTATGAGTGCCAAGTAAAACTGGGGACCAAGGGGTTTGAGGCTTATGGCGAAGAGTTTGTACGCGAGCGCCATCGTCATCGGTACGAAGTAAACAATGATTACGTCGACCAGATCGAGAATGGGGGACTGAAAGTTTCCGGAATCAATCCGAAGCGAAACCTGGTGGAGATGGTGGAGCTGGAGGATCACCCTTGGTTCTTAGCGGTGCAGTCCCATCCAGAGTTCCTCTCTAAGCCGAACAAGGCCCATCCCTTGTTCCAGGCCTTCATTAAGGCTGCCCTAGAGGCGAAAAACGCTTAGATTTTAGGGGTTCGACATTCGCTCGATTATCGTTCTTCTGGGAATTGGCAAAAATGCCGAGATTGCGTCATGTCTAAGCTACTGATTGAGGTTCCCATTCCTTCCATGGGAGCGACTGTTAATGAAATCACTTTGGTAGACCTGTTTTGCGAGGCCGGGAAAGCCATCGTTAAAGGGGAAAAATTGGCGGAGCTTGAAAGCGACAAGTCGATTTTCGATTTCGAATCTCCCTGTGATGGAATCATCAAGCGCATTTGCTGTCGAGCGGGGGACATACTCGAAGTGGGGGCCCCGTTTCTTCGCATCGAAACGGACGACGCCTCCCTGGGGCATTTGAAAGTAGATTCATCCGCAAGTGGGGAATCATCGCCGGATGCCACAAGCTTGGGCGAAAAAGCGGAATTAGCCCCGCTGGAAGAAATCACGCCTGCAGCGACTTCAGTTGAGAGGGTGGCTTCGCCGTCATCAGCTGAGCAGGAAGCAATCGCTATTCGCTGGACACCTAAGGGTAAGAAGCTGGCGTTGGAGCGAGGCTTGGATCCCAGCTCGATGACAGATATCGTGGGTACTGGCCCAGGAGGTCGAGTCACGGGAGATGACGTCCAAAATTATAGAGGTACGGCTTCGGTCGGGGAGTCCTCTGGGGAAGCCACTGTCAACAAGGACTCAGAAACGGTCTGCGTAGCTGGGATCGGTTATGCGGTTCCCAAGAACGCTCGTTCGAATGAAGAGATTCTCAAAGAGTTTCCTGGCAAGACCGCGGAGGAGATTGAAAAAGTAACGGGCATTAAGCAGCGCTATGTCATTAGTGAGGGTGAGTCCGCCACGAGTTTGGCAGTCGAGGCGTCCAACAACGCTTTGGAAATGGCTGAATTGCCCGTGTCGGACATCGACGCAGTAATTGTGGCTACTTTGCTACCGGATCAGCCTGTTCCCGGGGCGGACAGTGCGTTGGCTAAAGAAATGGGTATCGGTAAGGCTTTAGCCTTCGATTTGAACGCCGCTTGTTCTGGCTGGCTATACGCTCTCGAAGTAGGGCGGGCCTTCATTATCGGTGGAACGGCGAAAAATGCCTTGGTTGTAACGGCAGAGATTCTCTCGCGGATTACCAATTCTAAGGATCACGAAACCGCATTCCTCTTTGGCGACGGAGCCGGGGCGGCCGTACTGACCCCACGAGAGGGAGGTCATCGCTTTTATCGACATGAACTAAGTGGCGATTCGCGTTTCACCGAAGCTATCTGCCGCACTGGAGGCGGGGCGATGAATCCCATACCCCAATCTGGAGATAATCTGGACTCCTTCTACATTCAGCTCGATGGAGGAGTCGTATTCAAGAGAGCGGTACTAGCGTTTTCGGATATCATTGAGAGCGCTATGAAGCGGCACAATTTGAGCAAGGACGATGTCTCCTGGATCGTTCCTCACCAAGCGAACGCCAGAATATTAAAGGCCGTAAGCAAGCGGGTAGGTATCAATTACGAGAAATTCATTGTAACCGTGGGCAAGTACGGGAACACCTCGGCCGCTTCGGTATCCATGGCCCTCGGGTGGGCAGCTGAAGAAGGTATCTTCGAAGAAGGCGACAAGATTATCTTTTGCTCTGTTGGAGCGGGCTTTACCTATGCTGGCGGTTTGATGGTTTGGTAGCGGCAGGCTTTTTCTCTATCATACCATCCTGGCAAATTCGTATTGAAACAGGCTGATCGCTTTGATCGCCGCAGTTTCGCACTTCAGTACATGTTTTCCAAGTGTGATGGAAAGAAACCCAGCGTATCTGATTTCTGAATACTCGGAATCGGAAAAATCTCCCTCAGGTCCGATGAGAAACAAGCCAGATGGATTTTTCGTTAGATCCATTCCTGCCAGTCGCGAGTAGAGCGGTTGGCTATCCATCTGCAAAGAGGCGATCAGGCAAATGCCGAACTCGCTAGTTCCCGATTCCAAAAACCGCCCCAGTTGTGTTTCTGGATGTATGGTTGGAATAAATGGGTTGCCGGATTGCTTGGCGGCCTCGATAGCGACCGTCTGCCACTTATACAATTTTCTACCTCCATGAACTTTCGATTCAGTTCGGGCCGATAGGATAGGGTAAATATCTTGAATCCCCAACTCTGTCGCTTTGCGAATGATGCTCTCCATTCCTTTCGCTTTTGGGATCGACTGGGCGAGGGCGATCCGCGACGTTGAAGGCGAGTGCATGATATACTGTGTACCTTCCAATGTGGTTCCCCGTTTGTCAGCAGTCTCGATTCGTGCCCGCCACTCGGAGCCCCGCCCATCGATAACGGAGACTTCATCACCTGCTTGAGCTCGATGGACGGCGATTAGGTGGTGAGACTCCTCGGGAGATAGGAGAATTGTTGGAGAGCTCGGATCGATTTTAGGAGAATAGCTCCGGAGGCCAGACATAGAAGTGACTTTAACTAAGCAGGTATTCCATTCAACCCATTTGAGGGCTAGGTTTAAAAACGAAAGGGCCCCGCTAAGCGGAACCCTTTCTAACTTATCAAACTACAAACCAGAATTAAGAAAAGCTACAACTTCCTCTTCTAAAACAGATAGGCGCGTGGGGATGAAAAACGTTCAATAATTTTGGGCTTTTCTGAAAATTCACCTATTTCCACTCGGTTTTCCTGGAATCCAATAAAAAAAGCGCCGCGAAGCGGCGCTTTTAAACGTATCAAACTACAAACAAGATAATAAAAATAAATAAAACTCTATTAAAATTTAACGTGATAGACGGCTCCTACCGTAAGAACGTTCAATCTTCTACCAGAGGATTGGCAAAAATATATTTAAGTATCTGATAAACAATAGCTAAAGAAAGTTAATTAATCGTTCATCTACGTCTAGCTAATGCATGGAAGTCCTTGATTCGGCAAAGTTTAGCGATGTAGAGCAGTCACTATGTCTCCAAGATGGTAGAATAGGCTTCCAGCCATTAATCTCTGCATCCAGCTACAGGCAGGATGCCTGTGCTACTATTTGATTTCTGGGCCTTCGGTCCATAGACAGTCTCAGGTTGGTGAGCAATGTCGAACCAAGAATCGCCCGCTACTTTGACT
>JAYZHU010000104.1:0-8451 GCA_036166175.1 Verrucomicrobiota bacterium
TGCGGGGGCAGGATGTAGCCGCTATCGGGGCAGCGGTACTGAAACGCGTCCTCGAAGGATCCGAAGGCGTGGTCGAGTATAAGGATGATCGGCCCACGGTTATCTGTCTGGTCGGTGTCAACGGTTCCGGTAAGACCACGACAACGGCTAAGCTGGGAAGCCTGTGCAAGGCTGATGGTCGTCAAGTGCTGGTTGCTGCCTGCGATACTTTTAGGGCGGCTGCCATCGAGCAATTAAAGGAATGGTCGAACCGGCTCGAGCTGGATATCGTGTCAGGCGAACGCGGAGCGGATGCCGCAGCAGTGGCCTTTGATTCTTGGCAAGCGGCCAAGAGCCGGAATAAGGACACGCTGATTATCGATACGGCCGGCCGCCTGCATACCAAGAGCAATTTGATGGACGAGCTTAGCAAAATACGTCGCGTATTGCAGAAGCATGATGAAACCGCTCCCCACTACAGCTTGCTCGTCGTTGATGGGAGCTTGGGCTCGAATTCCATTGAGCAGGCCAGAGTGTTTCACGAGAAGTTTGGCCTTGATGGACTGATCGTCACCAAGCTGGATGGCACCAGTCGTGGAGGCTCGCTGGTGGGCATATACAGGGAGCTGCAACTGCCTATTTATTTTCTGGGATTCGGGGAGCAGCCCGATGATCTACAGCCGTATCAGATCGATAATTACGTGGATGCGGTATTTGGAATTAATGGCGATTCCGAGTCCTGACGCTTATCTAAGTTTTCGGATCCAAAAAATGCCCCCGCGATTTAACGCGGAGGCATTAGAAACTCAGTTACCCGCTTTGCGAACGGGTATGTCCGTTTACTGCCAATTCAGGACAAGGCGAACATAGTAGGTCGTGTCCAGCTCGTCTTTGCCGCTTATATCCGCATCGCTATCGTAGTCATTGGAAAATCCTAGTCTTGCGCTGTAGCGTTCGGCCTTGAGCGGCAGATCGATGGCTGTATCCTGAGACAACCGAAAGCTACCGAAATCCTCTACCGTGGGAGTGAATTTGATGCGATTCACAAGGTTGCCCCATTTGAGTTTCACTTTGTCCTCGAGACCGAAGTCCAAGCTAGCTGCGCTCAGCTTGGGACGAACGGGAATCAAGCGACCCAAATCGGAATCGAAGATCTCACTATAAAATTCGAAGCGATAACCGACACCGCCGCGGAGATTGAGGAAGCGCGTCTCCGTTTTGGCAATCGTGTAACCGAACCCAGCTGCGGATGTGACGATAAGGTCGGTATCCTTAATGACGTCTCGGCCGAATTCGCTGCTTACGTACCAGTTACAGGCATCGTTGATTTGGTTGGCATAGTCCACACCGCCCCGGGCGTCGTCGGCGCTTTTCGCTCCATCAGTTTCCTCAAAATTGGCTCGGCCAAAAAACTCCAGGCTATCGTCGGGACCCTGGATGGTGGCTCGCCAGTTCATACCAAACCCAGTGGCCTCCGAGTTGCCGCTCTTACCCTTCAGGTTGACTGCCGCTTGATAGGCCCATTTACGGGTTTCTCGAATCTGCGTGGGCTTTGTTCCCCGGACATCCATCTCTCTTTGACTCGCTCGACCGTAACGGCCGAATCGCCGTTGTCAGTGGCGACGGTTAGATTGCCGTCAGGCGCACCATCGATTTTGCCGGAACAAGGGGCACCGCTTTCTAGCGAGATGAAAACGGGCCCCTCGGTGCTCATTTGGTCGACCTGCCCCTGGTCTATGACGATTTCGCCTGCGAAATCGGTTGCGACGGTGATTTTTCCGCCATCGATTCCTTTGAATGTTCCAACTATTCTCGAACCGCTCTCAGTGACAATTACGTCCCTAAAACTATTTTCGGATACGACTAGGAGAACGACGAGTAGACTGAGTATCCTCCTCATTATGAATGATTTTTATAATTTTTGCTTTTAAAAATCAGGATAATCAAGGAGCCTCGATTTGTCGAATTTCCCTCCAACTTTTGGTCCCCATCTGGTTCAAGCCGCCAGAAGCTTTTGGCGATTTTGCTTGTTGCAATCAAATTTTCACTTGGCCGGTTGTCGGTTAACCAGGGTTTAAGAATTTGGGTTGGCCTTCGTAAAGGTATGTCCTAGCCTTCCGATTCGCTTGAATCTTACGATGGAATCTAGCAACGACAACATATGGGAATCGCTTCGAGAGGAGGCTGAACAGGCAGGCAAGAATGAGCGTCTGTTGGTTGCTTATCTCGAGGAGACGATTCAAGGCCAAAAATCCTTTGATACGGCTCTCAGTTATACCTTGGCCTCGAAACTTCGTGATGAGATCCTGCCGGGGATAACGCTGCGCGATCTATTCCTGGAGATTTTGGAATCCGAAAAATCGATGCGGCAGAGCATCCGCATTGATCTGGAGGCGGTTAAAGATCGCGATCCAGCGGCCAACGGCTACCTGACGCCTTTCCTGTTCTACAAGGGATTCCATGCATTATCGGCTTACCGATTCGCGCATCACCTTTGGAACGAAGAGCGCAAGACCTTGGCCCTTTACTTGCAAAGCCTGATATCAACGGTATTCGGCGTGGACATACATCCGGCAGCGACGATTGGGCATGGAATTCTCATCGATCATGCTACAGGAGTGGTCATCGGCGAAACGGCGGTGGTTGGAAACAACGTATCCTTGCTCCATGGCGTGACCCTAGGGGGTACGGGCAAGGAGCGAGGCGACCGGCATCCGAAGGTCGGGAATGGGGTTCTCATTGCCGCGGGAGCGAAAGTGCTTGGGAATATCAAGATTGGAGAAGGGGCCAAGATTGGAGCCGGGAGCGTGGTGTTAAAGGATGTGAAGCCTCATTGCACCGTGGTTGGGGTTCCGGCTAAGAATATTGGGACCTGCAAAGAGGCGAGTCCCGCCCTGGGGATGAATCAACAGATCGGGAGCGCGGATCTAGGCGGTTTCGATCCCGTTATCTGATTCGAGCCTGTTTCATCGTAGATGATAGGAGTTAGCGATCGATCATAGGCCAGTCGTCGCTCTCCGAGCTATGCCCGTTACGACTGGAAGCCTACGCTACCATTTACGGGCGGACCGTAATGGGTTCGTACTTTTTACTTTATCCGATCATGCATGGGCGTAGGGTCGTCGTATGCCAAATAGCTTCGGCAAGTTATTTACTATCAGTACCTGGGGTGAAAGCCACGGGGGAGCAGTGGGGGTCGTGATCGATGGCTGTCCTCCTAATCTGCCTTTGAGCGAGGAGGATATACAGCTTGAGCTCGATCGACGCCGTCCGGGTCAGAGCGATATCGTGACACCTCGAAAAGAGTCCGACCGCGTGGAAATATTCTCAGGCCTATACGAAGGGAAGACCACGGGCACACCCATTTCCATGCTGGTTTTTAACAAGGATCAGCGTCCGGAAGCTTACACGGAGATGAAGGAGAAGTTCAGGCCATCTCACGCGGACTATACCTATCATGCAAAATTCGGGCATCGGAATCCCGAAGGCGGAGGAAGGTCCTCCGCTCGCGAGACGATCGGTCGGGTAGCTGCCGGGGCTGTGGCGAAGAAAATTCTAAGATTGTCAGCAGGTGTAGAGACCATCGCCTACGTAAAGCGTATCCACGACATTGAGATGCCTGATTCAGCCGATGTGTCTCGTGAGCTTGTGGAGGCTAATCCCGTTCGTTGCCCGCACGCAGAAACGGGGCAGGCTATGATTGAGCGGATTCGCGAAGTTCGCAGTCAAGGCGATTCAGTGGGTGGCATTATCGAGTGCGTTGCCCGCAATCTCCTGGTGGGCTTGGGAGAGCCGGTATTCGATCGATTCGAGGCCGACTTGGCTAAAGCCATGCTTTCGTTGCCGGCCACAAAAGGATTTGAAGTGGGCAGCGGGTTTGCTGGAACTTCGATGAAAGGTTCCCAGCACAATGATCATTTCGAAAACCGGGACGGAGAGATTCGTACCAAAACCAATCGGTCGGGTGGCGTGCAGGGAGGAATCACCAATGGCGAGGAGGTCAGGTTCCGTGTCGCCTTCAAGCCAACGGCTACATTGCTCCAGTCCCAGCCGACGGTGGATATGGAGGGGAAAGAAACCGAGTTGAAGGCCCGCGGGCGCCACGATCCTTGCGTTTTGCCGCGAGCCGTGCCGATTGTCGAGGCGATGACTAATCTTGTAGTGGTGGATCATTGGATGCGTCACCACGCCCAAAATCGGATTTTCTCATTCTGATCGATTTCGAAACTCGAATCCTAAGTTCGCTCTATTCTTGAATAAGACTGTATACCTAGTTTTGGGATCTCGAGGGGCAGGTCGATCAACGGTCGTGTCTGACCTCGTTGAATTTGGACTGGACCCGTCGACTTCGGTAGAGCTTTGCGTATCGGAAGACGAAGTCGGGAAGTGGGATGGGCTGGCCGCTGTGAATCGAGCTGATTGCCAGGTGCAAACCTACGAATGGAAAGGAGCTGGACTGGATTTCGGGCAAGTAGCGGGAGAATGCGTCTTCATAGTTGCCGATGGACTCGCGGATCCAGCAGATTCGGTTGAGGCTTTTTACGAGTGGCTGCAAGGCTCTGCATATGAATTGGCAAGAGTGATTTGCGTAGTCGATTGCCACAGAACTCACGAGGAGGAGAAATTGATCGCCTGGTATGATTGTTGTATCCACTTCTCCGATGCAGTTATTCTGGCGAATCGCCATGGCGTCTCCAACAAATGGGTGGACGAATTCAAAGAACGCTACACCAAGCAGTACTACCCTTGCTTATTCGATTTCGCGAAAAAGGGTCGCGTTGCCAACCCGTCATTGATTCTTTATTCTGAAGTAAGGCGAATGACCAAGCTTTTCGACGATGCCGACGAATTCGTTTTCGATGACGATGATGCAGAGGCTCAGCCATTCGAAGGGGAGGAGGCCAATGCGGGAGATCCCAGTAAGGATCCGTTTCTCGCCAAGCGAGGCTCTGGCCAGAGACAGAACCCAGCTCCTGATATAAGGGGACTGGAAATCTTTAAATGAGCTGAGACTAGATTGCTGAATCTGCTAGCGGGTGATCTCCGATCGCCAATTTAAAGAGTAGAACAGGCATCCTGCCTGTAACATAGCCATAGGCCGCAGGCTGGAAGCCTATACTGCCCTTTGTGTTCGCTCGGAGATCGACCGCTACCCCAGATCATTAGGGATTCACTCTATATCGAGTGCTTTTAGGATCGCGGGTATTTCACCCAAATTTTGAATACGATGCGTCGCATTAGGAGCTGGGTATACACCGGGTCTTAGAGTATCCAGGATTCCTTTGATGACGCCCTTTTTTTGATCCTAGTTTCGGGTTCGTCAATAGCATCAACGACTACCTCTAGAAAACGGTCTACAATTCCCAGAGTTCGGACTTTGCTTTCCTGCAATCTACGAAAGCCGGAGGTCACCAAAAACAAAGGGATGTCGAAAGAATCGAGAACTGAAAGGTCACCATAGCCGTGGAGCGGCCCCGGTGTCTCGATCTTGCCGAATTCGCGGATACCGGCCTCTATCATGGCGGTTGAAAATCCATGCATATCCGCTACCCAGTCGAACGGTTGTGACCAGATATCGTTAATCGCCTCCTCAAGAGCGTTTGAAGAAAGTGTTCCAAGATTAGCCTCTTCAATTGCTTCAAAGGCGGGTCTGCAAGGTTCGGTTCCGATCTCCATCGCCGGAGCCAGACAGTTATGAAGATCGAATATCAGCGCTTCGATCATGGTCTCTGCTCTACGCTAAGCCGGACTGCCCTCTACAAAAGGACTTTCCTGGAGTCATTTCGAGCGCTCTCGTAAATAGCGTTGATCAAGGCGACTGCTTTACGCGCTTCAGTGGCATTGACCAGAGGTTCCCGGTTTTCCTGAATCGCCTGAACGACATCTTCGAAATTACGTTGGTGGCCAGAGAAGTCGATAGTGCTGGGATCATTGGCTCCTTGCCCAATCGCGTCGACCTGGATCATTTGCTCCGCCCGAATCTTCTCATCTTCTGGTCCCTCTTCTTTGAATTCCCAGATCCTAAACTTGTCGTCGGCCAAAAATGCTGAACCGCTGTCACCGCAAATCTGGACCTCAGCGGCGTGCCCATTCTTGGACCAGCAAGCGGTGGACCCCTGAATCACACCTTTGGCTCCACTCTCGAATTCCAAAAGCGCTACAGCGGTATCTTCAACTTCTATACGTTCATGGGCTAGAGTGGCGGTGGTGGCGACTATGGATTTGATCGGTCCAGCTACATAAAGGAGTTGGTCGATGGCATGAATCGATTGGTTCATGAGCGATCCTCCTCCGTCAAGCTCCCAAGTGCCTCGCCACTGGCCTGAATCGTAGTAGTCTTGGTCTCGATACCACTTGATGTAGGCGTCGGCTAGCGAGATTTGGCCGAACCGACCTTCATCAACGGCATGCTTGAGCGCGACCAGACTGGGATTGAAGCGTCGATTGAAGATGCCTGATATCGTAACCCCGCATTCCTTGCCGACGGCCGCCATTTGGTCTATCCGGTCAGTAGTTATCTCCAAAGGCTTTTCGCAAATGACGTGCTTGCCGGCTCGAGCCGCGGCAACGGAAGGCTCAAGGTGGGCGCCGGACGGCGTGGCGATCGTTACGATCTCTAATTCGGGATCCGCGAGAAAGGCATCGAGATCATCAAAGGCTTGGCACCCGAACTCTTCGCCAAGCGCCCCTGAGCTAGCCGCGTTTCGACTGTAGATCGAGCGCAGCTCGGATCCAGGCATAGCCTCGATCGCTTTTGCGTGAAACCGGGCGATCATGCCCGAACCGATAATTCCGAATTTCATTAGCTTTTTTCGTTTTTGATAAACGAGGCGGCACCTACACCGAGCAAAACGACTAAGAGCCCAAGACCAGCGGCTGGGATCATTCCTTGCCAGCTGTTGAAATGGGCTTTTCCGGAGAGCACCCAGATCGAGCCGATCGTGGCGATACCCGTGGCTAATCCCATCAGAACGTTCCAAATTATTCGAGCCGATCCTTGGGGCCTATCCTCGCCTAGAACCTTCTTGGAATTCATCATTAGCAAGAATGTGAAATAGGCTATGGGAATCAGAGAGCCTCCGATTACGGATGTAGGTATTGCCAGAGCTGCCGCTGCTGCCCCCGTCCAAATAAAAGGTCCAGCGAATCCTGCGACTCCGGATACTGCGCAACCGAGGTAGTGGGCGCCCTTGTCGCCTCGCTTTCCGAGCAGTTCCTGGAAGGCGAGACCATTGATAAGCATTAGTATGATAATAGTGGATACCGCCATCCCCAACACACCGAGGCCGAATATAGTTTGGGAAACCACTTTGCCTGCCAGGGGCTCGAGTGTAGTAGCGAGCTGGAAATTGTCGCGCTTGACCAAGGTGAGAGCCAATTCCTGGTCTGCTGCATTGGGCACGCCTGGATGGGCTTCGGCCAGTTGGGCGAGTGTGGCAGCGCCGGCGCCTGGATCGACATCCCCGGTTTGACCGTGAAACTGGGAGGCTGAAGCGATAACGACACATCCGGTCGCCAGAAAGAAGGGGACGAACAGACCTATCGACAAATCGAACATCGAGAAGCTCCGATGCAGTTTCCCCCACTTCTTGTTGAGCAAGGAATAGGGGAGGAGCCAAGTCATGTTGATCCCTACCGCGGTCCCAAAGGCGGTGATTATGATGTCGCGCTGATCGTTGGCAATTTTAGCAGTCCACCACTCCGGCTGAGAAGATTGGGCGATGAGATTCGTGTAGCCTGCGGCGGGCTCTAGGAGGAGCTTGGGGTTCGGGATAATGCCACCGAGAATCTTGCCGATGCTGATGTCCCCGCTGATGAACAGTGTAAGAGTCACCGCGAAGAAAGATATGACAATTAGCCCGACCATGGCTTTAATGATCAGGTCGAACGCCCGGCGCCCTGCCCCCTCTGATTCATACAGCACGTTGACGATAAATCCGATCGCCAGGAAAATAAGGCAAATGACGATGGTAGATGCTGTGCTGTCTCCGACGAAAGGCAGTAGGTTTTGCTGAATAGCCGCTCGCCCCAGGTTAAACTGAGGCATGCACCAAACGATATTGGCCATGATAGTGGCGACCATCCAGGCCCATCCGAGCGCGGGCGAGAGGTGGTTATTTACCAATCCAAACGGCGACTTTTCGGTCGACAGCGTCACGTAGGCGATGGCGGACAACATTACAATGCCGCAGAGCATTGCCAAGGGCTGCAGCCACAGGAGTCCAAAACCGGCGATCACTCCCAGGTAAAGGGCCCCTGCTAGGGAACCGCCTCCCAGAGTGATTGCTCCTTGAAGCCAACCGGGGCCTGAAAGCTTGGTGTAAATTCCGAACCGCTTAAGCAGAGGGGCTCCCTCAGCTTCAGCGAGCATGGCGTGTTTTTTGTCGGATGGGTCGTTGCTCATAGGGATTTCGTGTAGGTGAATGCTTCTTTGAGGTTAGTGAGGCTTTCCTGAGCGATCGCTTCTGCTCC
>JAYZHU010000105.1:0-11111 GCA_036166175.1 Verrucomicrobiota bacterium
CGCCGAACCGCCAATCAGCCTCGACAGAATGCTCGAACTCACCGCTGGGGCGGAAGTCGATGGCCAGAAATTCGACGGAATCGACTACTTCCTGTTTCATCCGCACACGGATCCGGACGCTAGCGACGACGAACTAAAAGCGATCGCCGACAAAATTGCCAACCATGGTTTTTCCGTCGGCTCGCTAGTGGCTCCGGTTTGGCCCGGCACGGTTGGCGACTCGGCCATGGGCGACGACGAACAACAACAGAAATTCCTGACGGCCGTCGAAAAAGCCTGCCGCATCGCTAAGGTCTTCGATGACCATGGCGTTCGCAAATACGGTGTCATCCGAATCGATTCCGCCACCGGTCCCGAGGCATGGGCTGATGACGCCAAGGCAGGTACAGCCCGTATCGCCGAGACCTTTCGTAAAGCCGCCCAAATCGCTGCCGATCACGGAGAGCGCCTTGCCGCGGAGGGCGAAATCTGCTGGGCAGGCATGCATTCGTGGAAAGACATGCTCGACCTCCTCGAAGCGGTGGGCATGCCCGAATCGCTCGGCTTCCAGTGCGACCTCGCTCACACCTACCTTTACCTGATGGGCTACAATGCCCCCGAGCACGCTCTACTCCAAGATGGCTACAGCGAAGAAGAGTTTTTCGCGGCTTATAAGACCATGACCGATGCCCTACGTCCATGGACGATTGACTTCCACGTAGCCCAGAACGATGGCACCGTCCACGGCACCGGGTCCCATGACAAGACCGGCAAGCACTGCCCGGCTGATGATCCTAACGGCAAAGTCGATATCTTAAAATGTTCCGGCTATTGGCTCGAAGGAGCCAAAGACCGAGGCATCGAGCACGTTTGCTGGGACGGATGCATGTTCCCGAATGCCATGCTGGAAACCCCGGAAACCTGGAATACGATCCTCAAATCGATGATCGACGTACGCGATGCCCACGGCTGGGATGCCTAGGTAGTCGTATTTAATTAACCAAGACTATATCCTCAACCCTAACACAGGAAAACCAATGGCAAACATCTCTCTCGGCGCAGAAGTCTACACCTGGTTTATGCGGGAAACCGGCAAAGCCTACGACAACAAGCTCGGCCACATGATCGAAATGGTCGAAAAAGCCGGCTTCGAAGGCATCGAGCCCATGCACTTCTGGATGGGCGATTTGACCGAACCAGCAAAGCTGGCCGACAAACTGAACCAGCACAACGTAAAGCTCGCGGGCATCGCTCTGGTGCTCGACTGGAACAATCCGGAGGAAACTGACGAAGAACGCCAACAGGCTGATTCCGTCATCGAAACTCTCAAGCAATTCCCTGGTGCGCCGCTCTGCACCGTGCAAATGCCCAATGGGCGACACGATCTCGAGCAACGCCGCCTAAATCTAGTATCTTGCGTCAACGCCGTCTCAAAACGAGCTCACGATGCCGGACTGCGCTGCTCCTTCCACCCTAACTCGCCTGAGACCTCCATCAATCGTACCGAAGAAGACTACGATGTCATCCTCAATGGACTCGACAGTAGCGTCACCGGCTGGACTCCTGATGTCGGGCACATCGCCAACGGCGACATGGACCCGCTCACCAAGATGAAGGAGTTCAGCTCCCTGATCAACCACGTCCACTACAAGGACTGGGACGGCAATCCCGAGTGGACGCTTATGGGTGAAGGTAAAGTCAACTTTGTCGGCATTACCCAGTGGCTCGTCGACCAAGATCTAGATGGTTGGATTATCTGTGAAGACGAAGCCGACAAGGCCATCGAAGATCCCGATGGCGTTACCCTGCACGACGGGGAATACTGCAAGGAAAAGCTGCTTCCGATCATCAACAGCTAAACAGCCAGGCAATCGTTCAATTTCAAACGCCCGCGATGTGATAACCGGGCGTTTTCTGCAAACAGGATACGCCCCGAAGTGTCGTGTCTACATGATGGCTTCGCCAACATGATGAATAGCCTATGTCAGACCACTATTCCCGATTCAAATCATTTTCCCCAGTGAGACAGGGAATCATGTAGATCGGCATTAGCCGATCGTGTCCTGTTCAATTAAAGTCATTCCTAGATGCCAGTATTCCGTTTCGCAGGCCGGGAGGAAAACAAATCCCTTGCCGCCATTCACCTCCCCTGATCTTCTCGACTCCTATCTCCCCGATTGATGCCGCCTCCACCCAAACCCGACTCACTTTCCCAGTTTGTCCAAGAGAATGGGATAGTGAATACAGGCCAGTTGCTATTCGACTGCACTCCCGGCTTGCTCTTCTTCGTTAAGGACGCCAACCGCCATTTTATATACATCAATCAAGAGCTGGCCGACTTCATGGGCCTCGAGAGCAAGGAATCGATAGTCGGCCGACCCGACTCCGAGTTTTTCCCGGAAGACATCGAGAAAAGCTATGCAGCTGACGACAAACGCGTCATCGAAGAGGGCATTTCCATCAGTAACAAGGTCGAATTGATCACCACCTCGCAACGTCTGATTCAATGGCACATCACTAACAAGATCCCTCTCTTCGATAGAGAAGGCAAAATTTGCGGACTCGCAGGTGTCACCCGTAAATTTGAAGGGAATACGAATGCCCTTCATCGATCCGCCCTGGATCTGGCGATCGGCTACATTGGCAAAAATTATTCTCAAGAGATAAAATTGAAGGACCTCGCGAAGGTCTGCAGCCTTTCTCTCAGTGCCTTCGAACGCCACTTCAAGAAGAGCTTTCACCTCACTCCTATACAATACCTCAACCGCTACCGAATACAGCAGTCTTGCGCGGCTCTTAGCCAGACCGACGCCCCCATTTCCTCGATCGCCGTGGACTGCGGATTCTATGATCAAAGCCATTTCACCCGGTCATTCCTGAAAGTCCTTCACACTACCCCAGCTGCCTATCGGAAACGTTACACCTAGCTCATCAGCGATTCTTCGATTCGCCCATCCGGTTTCGGCCTTGAGTTAGCTCGACCTGATCATCCCTGCTCGCGGAAGGTAGGGCTATCTATCTCTAATCAGACGCGCTCTTAGAGTCATCTAGTGCGGTTTTTGTACATATCATTGCGAAAATAGTCCTAGCTCAATTGGGCGATTTCTTTAAAAATTATACTACCTTCCAACTTAAGGATGGCCCCTTCGAAAAAATCCGTAAACGCTTAGATTATGCAAAACGAGTGGAATGATGAAGCAGCCCAAGATCTGGGCGATGATCCGATTGCGCTTCGCGACTACTCCACAACGCTGCTTTCCCAGACAGGCACCGCTTTTCGCCTACTTGCATCGGTCAAATTCGATTCCACAAACGTTTTCGGCGAAAAGGAGTCAGTTATTCGGATCGGCGGGGGATCTGGATCAATTTGCCTTCACTTGGATCGCATTTCCCGACTGGCGAGCCTGCCCAATCTAGAAGCCACGCAACTGCAACTGGAATTGCAGCGAAGCATCCGTTCCGGCGATGCGATCGACGTGCCAGTGAATACCGTGCTGCACTGTTGCATTCCATCGGCATTCGTCGACCAACGCCAAAGCCCCACTAGCCTAGCTCTAGCGAATCACGAAAAGGCCCCATCGTTGGCGGAAGAAGTGTTTGGCAAGCGTGTCAAAGCCCTACCACAATCGACAACGCTTCTTGAAACGGCTAAGTCGATTATCGATCTACTTAAAGACTCGAACGCTGAGCAATTAAACGGCATTCTCGTTCCCGGAATCGGCCTTCTGTCCTTCGCTACTACAGCCCAGGAATGCTATCGACAATCGATCGAACTGGACGATTTGGCGACTCGCTACTTCGAATCTCTAGGTTCCTTGTCAAGCGGCGCAAACCCTTCACATATGATAGATCTGCATGACATCGCCGAACTAAGGGCTTCTGTATCCAAGATAAACGGACATGCGATGATTGCCATTCACAGTGCCTCCAACCACGCAATATCATTCGCAGTTAGCGAATTCGCTTACGAATTTTCGCCTGTAGCGGAAAACGCGGATGATTCACGACTGGCTGAAGAATCCGAAATTCAGCATGTCCGTTGGCCCAATCGTGGAGTCTTTTCATTCGCTTCCGACAAAGCCACCGTCTTTGACCTTGCCGCAATCGCCACCAATTTTGCTGAAGCAATCCCGCTGGCCCAGGCAAGCGGTGGTTGGGAAGGCAATATTCCCAAGCCCAATGCCAAGCCAAAAAAGAACGGCGTTCTACAAGGCCAAATCGCATTGGTTTCAGGCTCGGCAGCCGGAATCGGACTGGCGACAGCGACCACCCTAGCGGAAGCAGGAGCCTGTGTCGTCGGAGCGGATATCAATCCTGAGATCGAGAGCATCATGTCTGAAATCGGAGCATTAGGCGTCACAGTAGACCTGACCCAAGATGATCAAATTCAGTCCTTGATCGCCCGCATCATTCGAGAATTCGGCGGCCTGGATATAGTAGTTTCCAATGCCGGCATCTTTACTGCCGGGGCTTATATCGAGGATATGGAATCCGACAATTGGGGACGCAGTATGGCGGTCAATCTGACCAGCCATCAACTTCTTCTCAAGAACGCCATTCCTTATGTCAAAAAGGGGGTTGACCCTTCCATCATATTTATTGGCTCGCGCAATGTCAGCGCCCCCGGCGCCGGCGCCGCAAGTTACTCCTGCGCCAAAGCAGGTTTGACCCAGCTTTGCCGCGTCGCCGCTCTAGAACTGGCTCCCGATGGAGTTCGCGTGAACATCATCCATCCCGACGCCGTATTCGACACCAAACTCTGGACGCAAGAGGCTTTAGAACGTTCCGCCGAACGCTATGGACTCACAGTCGAGCAATACAAAAAACGGAACCTCATGAAAACGGAAATTACGTCTCGAAGTGTGGGCAATACCGTTGTCGCAGTGGCTTCCCAGGCCTTCGCCAAAACTACTGGGGCCCAAATCCCCGTCGACGGAGGCAATGACCGAATCATATGAGCTAATGCCCACAAAACTCGCCAACTATCTCGAATTCTTTAAGATTATACTAACCAGGATAACGTCAAAATATTAGTTTCTGATTCACGTTGATTCCATTGGTGAAAATTCGTGGTATTCGTGGGAACAAAAACACTTTCAAATGAAAAAGCTACTTAACGACCCCCTTCAAGCTGCATCGGAACTCGTAGACGGTCTTGTAGACTACTACAATGGTTCCGTTGAGCAAGTTAGCCCCGGAGCGATCGCCCTCACTGATATCTCCGACGATAAAGTCGCCCTTCTCGTCGGAGGCGGGACCGGCCACGAACCCATCTACCACGGTCTGATTGGCGAAGGCATGGCGGATGGAGCAGCCTGCGGCGATATTTTCGCCGCCCCTCCTCCGAACGTCATTCTAGATGCCACCAAAGCCGTAAATCGCGGCCATGGAGTTCTGTATCTATATGGCAACTACGCGGGTGACGTAATGAATTTCAAGATTGCCGCTCAACTTGCTGCAGCCGAAGGCATCCGCGTGGAGACCGTACTTGTCTGGGACGACGTAGCCTCCGCTCCGCCAACCGAAAAAGATCAGCGTCGCGGTATCGCGGGCCTAATCCCGATTGTTAAATTGGCCGGGGCGGCCGCCGATCGGGCCAAAGACCTAGATGAGCTTGTCGATGTAGTTACCAATGCTCGAGACAATACGCGATCGGTCGGGGTCGCTATGGCCCCAGGCTCGATACCTGCCACGGGAAAACCCACCTTCGAACTCGACGAAGACTCGATCGGGGTCGGCATGGGGATCCATGGCGAAAAAGGCATAGGCGTGGAAAAAATGATGTCGGCTGATGACCTCGCTGCCAAAATGGTCGACCTTGTCTTGGCCGACGATTTGCCAATCGGGGAAGGCGACGAGGTCCTGGTCTTTATCAACAGTCTCGGTTCCACAACTATGATGGAATGCCTCATCGCCCTGAAAAAAGTGAAAGCCCTTCTACTTGAGAAAGGAATAAGTATTTACGATATTCTGTTAGGCCCCTTGGTGACGTGCCAGGAAATGGCCGGCATCTCTCTTAGCCTCACGAAAATGAATGACACGCTGAAGCCCCTATGGGACGCTCCGTGCTCATCACTTGGATACACTAAACTGGGGAAATAACTATTGTTAGGCAGCGGCCGATCTTTCCGCGACTGCGGGACCATCTGCTCAATCTTTATGAGCCGCTCTGCGATCGGCCGCTACCCCCACTACCAACAAAACCAACGAATTCTAAATGAGCGCCCCAACCCTCACCCCCGCAGATATCAAAGAGATGCTACTCAAAGTGGCCGATGTGATCATTGAATCTGAAGAGATTCTGTCTCAAGCGGATCGCGACCTCGGCGACGGCGATCATGGTCTCGGTATGCAACGTGGCTTTTCCGCCGCCAAAGCCCAGCTCGAGGCTCTCGACCCGAAAACCGTCGCTGAAGTCTTTACAACCACCGGCATGGCTTTGATGGCATCTATGGGCGGCGCCTCTGGAGCTGTTATGGGAATGCTCTTCCAAAGCGGAGGGGCGGCCCTAGGAGCCAACGAATCTTTAGATGCCGACGGGCTATGCGCTTTCCTGCGAGGCGCCTGCGACGGCGTGACCAACCTGGGAGGGGCCAAGCCAGGCGACAAAACAATGGTAGATGCGCTAGCTGCAGCTCGCGACAAAACTGAGGATACCGAATGCCAGTCTATCGCCGAAGCCTGCCACGCAGCCGCTGCGGGAGCGAACGAAGGCATGGAAGCCACCAAGGCGATGATCGCCACCGTGGGGCGGGCCAAAACGCTGGGCGAAAAATCGATAGGCTTCCCCGACCCCGGAGCGCTATCCGTATCCATAATTCTCCAGACAATGAGCGACTTCGCAAATCAGTAGATCAAGAAACCAATCACAAAATTTCACACAAGTTCGCGATCAATAGCGCTCAATCGCGATTTAACAAAATTGATTCGAAAAACCTAAACCACTTAACACCTAAATAAAAATGGCAGATCTAGACGACATTAGAGATGGCGACAACTTCGGGCTAAATAGTCCCGCCGATACCGATTCCTTTTATTTAAAAGGGCTGAACAGCACGGATTGGGGCATAAAGAACCGCATGTCCCGTATCTTCAACCGCAAGTCAGGGCGCACAGTCATGCTGGCCTTCGACCATGGCTTTCTCATGGGACCCACTTCGGGGCTGGAGCGCATTGATCTGAGCATCGCTTCTCTTGCCGATCATGCGGACTGCCTTATGGGAACGCGAGGAATGATTCGCGCTTGTATCCCGCCTGACAATACAAAGCCCGTTTGCCTTCGGACCGATACCGGAACAACCATTTTAACTGAGCTGAACCACAATATTCTGTTAGATGAAGCCGAGGCCATTAGCATGAATGCTTCAGCTATGGCCGCTATGATCGCCGTCGGGGACGCCGCTACCGAGGCGGTCACAATAGCCAATATCAGCCGGCTTGTAGATATCGGGCAGAAGTACAGCATCCCCGTAATGGGCGTGACCGCAGTGGGCAAGGATATGGCCCGCGACGCTCGTTACTTCAGCCTAGCCTCCCGCGTCTGCGCGGAAAACGGGGCCAGTATCGTCAAAACCTACTACACTGAAGGATTCGAAAACGTGGTGGCCTGCACACCCGTGCCCGTAGTAATCGCTGGCGGCAAAAAGCTTCCAGAGCTGGAGGCTTTGGAGCTCGCCTACAACGCGATCCAATGCGGAGCGGCCGGTGTGGATATGGGACGCAACGTTTTCCAGTCTGATGCCCCATTGGCTATGATCAAGGCTATCGGTGGAGTTGTTCATGACAACCTGAAGCCCCCGGAAGCCTTCGAGCTTTTCAACGAACTGAAGAACTCTTAGGCAAGCGAGCTTTATAGATAAAATTTTCGAGCCGGATGCATTACCGTCCGGCTTTTTTTGTAGATGTTGTAAAATACGGTTCCTAACATTCGTATCCAATACCCCATGCCCCTTCCTGAATGCAGTCCCAACGTTTGGCGCCACAAAACCGGCGGTGGAGCGGCTTCGCTGCTCGGTCTTCCCTTCTTTTCGGTAGGAGTAAGCGTCATTGTGCTCACGTTCATCCCTCAAGAGGTTGGAGGGGGTGATCACCTACCATTTTATTTTGGCCTTCCTTTCGGAGCCATTTTCGCAACGGTCGGCGGGGCCATTCTGTTTGGGCGAATGGAACTGATAATCGACCGCTCCGAAGGAACTATTGTCAAGGACTGGGAGCTACTTTCCAAGACCGTCTATAAACAGTCACGCGAGCTAAAGGAGTTTGACCGAATTCGTCTCAATTCTGAGATACGTCGGAGCAAGAATCCCAGCTACACTGTCTATCCTATTCGTTTGGAAGGGGATGGCGCGAAGGCTTTTTCGATTTCCGAAGGGAGAGCCAAGAATAAAGCTCGGGCCCAAGCCGAAAGCCTAGCGACATTTCTATCGCTTCCGATTCACGACGAGCTATCTGGTTCCGTCCGCGTTCGGGATGCCGATACTCTCGATCAATCGATCCGAGGGAAATTCCAAAGCGGGACAGAAAGCAAAGTTATCCCCGATCCGCCAGCCCGCATGAAATCCCGGGTCGATTATGATAGAAACAGCCTGCAAGTGCAGATCCCGCCTCCAGGCTTTAATGCTGGCTTCCTCATAGCGTTCATCGCAATCGCTTTCTTCGAACTGATCTTCATCTTCAGTTTCGCTATCCCGTTTTTCAGCAACTTCGATAGCGATTCTCCTGCCCTTATATTCGTTATCATCTTTAGTTTCTTTTTTCTGGGCATCCCCACTCTCATACTGCTTGGGCTTCTTGGGAACACCTTTCTGGCAACCCAATCCGTTTCCGTAAGCAATCAGACTTTTTCCGTGACCAAAGGCTGGCCTCGGAAAAAATCGGTGACGTTCGCCAGCAACCATATTGAAGAATTAGTGGTCGCGGCACGGTCAAAAAGCCAAGGCAATCGAAGAGCCATTGTCACTATTGGGGCTGGAAAAGAAATTCAAGCGGTGTCAGACGATACCAACCTATCGTTTGGCACGGGTTTGTCCGATGAAGAGCTGGCCTACATTCATGCCTTGGCAAAAGGAATTCTCGTTTCCTAGCTCGGCGTCTAAAACGCTTGCCCTCGCCTACCGGGCCCCCAATAAAGCTGGCTCTTGAGCAACAAACCCGAACAACCGTCCGTGGATGCCAAAAAGCTCTCGCTCGGCATCGTCTTTCTGACGATTTTCATCGATCTAGTCGGGTTCAGCATCATTTTCCCTCTCTTTCCGGCCATCCTGGAATATCACGGCCAGAGCGGTTTGCTGCAAAGCCTGACCAATTCGCTAGACGCGTTTTCAGAAGCCACTGGAGCGGGCGATCGATTCACTTCAGTGCTGTTCGGAGGCCTCCTCGGGTCCCTGTATGCGGCTCTACAGTTTTTCTTCGCTCCCGTCTGGGGAAGCCTTTCCGACCAATACGGTCGCCGTTCCGTACTTCTGGTAACCACCCTAGGAGTATTCGGCAGCTACCTACTCTGGGGATTCGCGGGGAATTTTTTCTTGCTGGTCTTGGCTCGGTTTATAGGTGGTTGCATGAGCGGCAACATTTCTGTCGCTACCGCCGCAGTGGCAGACATAACCACCAAAGAAAACCGTTCCAAGGGAATGGGAATCGTGGGAGCGGCTTTTGGACTCGGATTCATTTTAGGGCCCGCCCTAGGTGGTATTTTTAGTCAATTCAATCTACTAGAAAACAACCCTGAACTAGCTCGCTACGGGATCAATCCCTTCTCCGTAGTCGCGTTCGCCGCCTCTCTTCTCGCATTGCTGAATTTCCTTTGGGTGCGAGCTCGCTTCTCTGAATCCTTGCCGAATGAAAACCGTGGGAAAGGCGAATCCCGCAATCCGATCTCTCGCCTTTCGGAAAAATTTTCCCCAGAAATCGCCAAAACCAATCTTACCTACTTCGTGTTTATGTTCGCCTTTGCGGGAATGGAATTCACCCTGACTTTTCTCGGAGCGGATCGGTTCGGTTTCACGCCTAAGCAAAACGCGTGGATGATGGTGTTCGTGGGCTTCATACTAGCTCTCGTTCAGGGAGGGCTTGTTCGCCGTCTGGCACCAAAATTTGGAGAAAAGCCGGTCGCGATGTCTGGACTTAGCTTTGTCAGCATCGGGCTTGTCGTATTGGGGCTGGCAAAATCCGTGATAGGACTCTACTCGGGACTCGCCCTGCTGGCAGTCGGCGTCGGACTTTGCAGCCCCACCCTAAGTTCGATGGTCTCTCTATTCGCACACGACTCGATGCAGGGCAGTGTTCTGGGCACGTTTCGAGCTATTGGCTCTCTCGCCCGAGCGGTAGGCCCCCTCCTGGCAAGTTTCATTTTCTGGTGGTTCGGTTCCCTCCAGCTCTACCTTTTCGGAGCCGCAATTACCGCGTTTTCCGTTTGGCTCTGTAGTCGAGTCCCCGCCCCCAAGAAAGACTAGACTAGCGGGTAAGCACCTGAATGGGCCGTCTACATCAGCGATACCCAATAAATGGCCATTCTGTAGGCTACGCGCATACTTCAACTTAAGCCCGGCCGGCCTTTCGATAAGGTCAGGGTGGCGAGCCAGGTCGAACTGAGGCCGGGTTCCACTTATCTTCCATCTAATTCTATAAGAAGAAAGGGTGGGATCCGATCTCCGGACGAGTAGACTTACGCAAATCCAATCACCCTTACGGGAAAGCTCGGAGCCGGTCAAATGTATGAGGTTATACAATTAACTCCCTCATGAGAGAGATCTACCGACGGGTTTTAATTTATCGATAGAGGAGCTATATCCTTCTGGATAGGGCCATTTGGCGAAAGGATGGTTGAGTTCTATGGAGCAGGAGCGTTTTCTGGATCGCGTAGAGAGTGCATCCAGTCCCAGCCAAACCGGGAGATCACCGATCTGGGATCGCTGCGGTATCAGCGGAGCAGCTCACCGAGGACCTAGTCGAGGCGCTCGGTCGAAGGACCGAGATCTTTTATATACATAGAGCGGAGAACCCTCATCGCCCCAGCGCAGTTTTTCAGCCAGCCAAGGAAATTAGAATCAGCATAAATGGCTACATGCGCCGCATCAGGGCAACCCCGGCTCCGTCGTGTCCCGTTTCCCAAGGACAACTCTTGATCTGCTCAA
>JAYZHU010000106.1:0-6698 GCA_036166175.1 Verrucomicrobiota bacterium
TGAGAAGAACAGTATCCTGATAGCCATCACAGCTAATGGAAAAGTGGTATACGGGGGAAGAGAGATTGGTCCGACGGGGGTTCGTTCGACGGTCAAGCGCCTATCCCAAAAGGAGAAGATGCCAGTGATTGTCCAGGCGGACAAGACGGTAACTACGGAGTTGCTTATTCGCGTTATCGATGAAGCCAAATTGGCTGGAGCCCTGTCAGTGAACGTATCCACCGATTAATCGAATGAGCGACACGGCGCCAACGCAATCGAAGTTCTCGAATGGTTACCAGCCCAAGAAGCATGGAATTGGTTTCATTCGAGCCTTAGCCTATGCGATCGTCACTATACTCGCTATATACGTTTTACTTCCCTTTACGCAGATGCTTACCGGAGATGGCAAAGACGTAATAGAGTACCGAGAATTCGACATATCGCCTCCGCCTCCGCCAAGCCCGCCGGATATGGAGGATCCCCCTGAACCTGAAGAGCAGGAGGAGCCGCCGCCGGAACTTCAGGAGCCTCCACCACCACTGGATTTGGCTCAACTGGAAATGGCGATGAATCCAGGAATTGGAGACGCTCAAGCGGCTGGTTTGGGTTTTGGGTCGCTGGAGTCCCAACCGAACGCGTTAGCGGATCTGGAGCTTTTCGATGTGAAGGACTTGGATGAACGCCCCAACCCGATCAAGCGGGTAAATATTATCCCGCCTATTCAATTCAAGAAAGAGCGGAGGTCCGGTGTGGTCCGTCTCGAAGTTATGATCGACGAGAAGGGCGCCACCATGGTGCTAGAAATAGTCGAATCCTCTGATCCAGCTCTGGAAGCTCCGGCAATTGAGGCGGCTGAACAATGGATTTGGACAGCTCCCAAGAAGAATGGAGAACCTGTGAAGGCCCGCTATATCTTTCCCATCGGATTTAGATTCTAAACCAAAATATTTTTTATGAAACATACGTTCCTACGCCTATCGATTGCCTTTGGCGGCTTATTCGGGCCCGCCTACTTGGCTAACAGCGCTTCCGATGGAGTTTATCCCTTGACGGAGAACTCATGGAGCAATCCTGAGTTCAAAAAGCGTTTTCTCGGCAGTTATGGTTTCGATATGGAAATCAATCCCAAGATCACTTCCGAGGAGGCGGAGCTGCTGGGAGTAGTAGCGGAGTTCATGAATACCGATACTGGCGAAGCGATACGCCAGCTGGAAGCGGCGATCACACCGGAGACTTCGGCGGCGATCATTTACACAATTGGAAGTCTATATTTGCAGGAAGGGGAACTGGACAAGGCAATCGAGCGTTACAGAACCTCGATTGAGCGATTCCCCAATTTCTTCAGAGCCTATCAGAATATTGGCTACGCGTTAGTGCAAAAAGGCGATTACGTGGGCGCGAAGCCCATGCTGGTAGAAGCGATTGAGATCGGAGGAGGCAATGGGACGCTCTATGGATTGCTGGGATACTGTTTTTTAAACACCGGGGATGCGTCATTCGCCTTGGACTCATACCGCCAAGCATTGCTTTTTCAGCCTGACAGCAACGATTGGTTGCTAGGGAAACTAAATTCGCTGCTCGATACGGGTATGACACAGGAGGCTATTGCTATGCTCAGCGATATGATCGAAAAAGATCCTTCCAATGCCAATTTTTGGATGATGCAGGCCAATGCTTTTATGGGAGAGAGCGATCACGAAAAGGCGATTGCAAACTTGGAACTACTCGACAGAATGGGCGGAAATTCACCGCGGAGCCTGGCTCTGCTGGGCGATCTTTTTTTAAATGAGAACCTTCCGCATCTTGCCGTAGAGCGTTATAAAAAGGCTGCTGGATTTTCGGAGTTGAGTACCGACAAGATCATACGAATGGCGGAGGGTCTGGGAGCTCGAGGCGCCCACAGCGAAGCGGTAGAGCTCGTCAACGAGCTCAACTCGGCCAGGGCGACCATCTCGCCAAAAGAGCAGCTGATGATTTTGAACCTGCAAGCCGAAGCCTCGATCGCTATGGGCAGAGCGGATGAGGCTGCCAGCATCTTAGAAGACATCGTCGCTCAGGATCCTCTTAATGGAAAAGCTCTTCTAAGTCTGGGAGATTACTACCGAAGCAAGGAAGACTTGGAAAACGCTATGATTCAATACGAGCGGGCGTCTAAAGTCAAAGGTTTCGAGTCCAAGGGCCTTATCGCTCTGGCCAGAGTAGAGGTAACGTTAAGGGACTACGCCAATGCGGTCTCGCGATTGAAGCGGGCCAACGCTCTCGACCCGAAGGATTACCTGGAGGACTACATCCGTCGCCTAGAGGCAGTCTTGCGTTCTAGCTAAAGGCGATGCCTACAGCCGATGCTAGTGATTTGGCCTAAATGAGTTAGTTGGTGCTGATATTCAGCTACACGATCTTCCAAAGTTTCAAAACGCATGGCCCATCACTATTTGGATAAGTCGATCACCTACAATCGCTGGGACCGCAGCTACGAGCCGAGGCTGCGTATCGATTCAGGCGATACGGTGACTATCGAGATGAACGATGCTAGCGATGGGCAGCTGACTAAAGAGTCGACAGCGGTAGATTGGGAGAAGGCTGACAAGATGAAGGTCCATGGTCTTACGGGGCCCATCGAAATAGCGGGGGCGACCAAAGGCGATCAGCTAAAAATAGACATTCTCGAATATGAGCATGAAAACTGGGCCTGGACGAGTATCATACCTGGACTGGGTTTGCTGGATGATGAATTCGATCAGGTCTTTCTACAGATTTGGGAGCTAGAAGAAACGCAAACGCGATCCATGCCGGGTATTACTTTGGATCTTAATCCATTCTGTGGCATCATTGGCGTTCAGCGAGAAGAAGAAGGCGAGTTTCGCACTCGTCCCCCAGGCCCCTTCGGGGGCAACATGGATGTTAAGCATTTAGTAGCGGGATCGACCCTTCACTTGCCGGTATTCACTCCCGGAGCAGGATTGTGCACCGGTGACTGCCATGCGGCTCAGGGCGACGGCGAAGTGAGCATCAATGGAATGGAAGCTCCCATGAAGGTGACAGTAAGGGTGGAGCTCATAAAGGATGCTCTGCTCGAATCCCCTTATTTGGTCACTCCCGGAGATTTAGTCTCTCCTCGTTATCGCGAGAAGCCGTTCCACGCCTTTATCGAGTCTGGAGAAGATCCGAGGGAATTGTGCAAGAGTGTCGTGAGAAGGGCGATACGCTATCTACAGGATCGCGTCGGTCTTTCCCGGCAGCAGGCTTACGTAACCTGCTCTGTGGCTTTGGACTTGAAAGTCAGTCAGTTGGTCAACGTGCCAACTACAACGATCACGGGATACTTGCCTGAAGCGATCTTCGATTGAGAAATCGGATTGTTTCGGCTATCTACCAATTTTGATTAGCGATATTCATACCCAGTGAAAATCTGCTGTTTATGAGATCGCTTCAATTATTCGCAATGGCACGTCCGATTTCGGATCCCGGTACAGGATTTGAATTCCTGTAGACTCACCACTCCCATTCCGTATCGGTATCGTGAATATGGGCAGGCGGGCCAGACTTCCAGGGCTGGTCAGATCCAAAAGCTGGCTGCGATAGGCGTCTGTGTGCTCTTTAGCCGAGATCGCTGAGGTCCAGCTAGCTGGGAGAGTAATGAAATCGTATTCTTCAAAAGCGGCATCGAAGAAGGACATGATTTTCTCTTCGCCTTTCTTGGCGGCCTCGATGTCTTCCGCCGTCCAGTCTCTTGCTCGGGCGATTCGCTGCCAGACGACGGGATCGTATTGATGCCGTCGCTCCTCGAGCCAATCTTTATGAACTTCGAGGGCTTCAGCGCTTTGGAGAACACTGAAGTGCTTGCTCAGTTCCAAGGTAGCACTGGCGTAGGCTTCGGAATAAGCATTGTCAGTGGTTGCTCGAAGTTTTGAGTAAGTATCCAGAATTCGGCGATTGTAGTCCGAGCTCTCCAGTTTTTTCCTATCGGTTAAGTCCAAGCCCTTAAGATCCCGGGGCACTCCCAGTCCAGTTACTAGGACCTTAAAAGAGGTTTTGAAATCTTCGGCGCTTGAGCAGAACCATCCGGCAGTGTCGTAGCTTGGAGCTAGCGGAAAGCAACCTTCTTTAGACCAACGATCCGGACTGAGTCGGAGGCCGAAAAGCCCACACCAAGCTGCTGGCACGCGGATGGATCCTCCCGTGTCGGTACCGAAGCCGATCGGGGCGATGCCTCGAGAAACTGCCCAAGCGGATCCGCTGCTTGAACCTCCGGATAAGGCGCCCGCGATAAAGGGGTGTGGGCAATTTCCATAGTGGAGATTCTCTCCGGATAGGCCATAGGCAAACTCGTTTAGCTGCGTTTTTCCTCCGAAGACGGCTCCACGCTCGCGCAGGTCGTGGGATACGGCTGAGTCGCCGTGCGGGCCCGGGCGGACTTCCTCGAGAAAGGTTGAGGAGGCCGTGGTGGCCGTGTTCGGGAAGTCGAAAAGATCCTTTAGAAGGTAGGGTACTCCAGCAATTTGTCCGGAAGCCTTGGATACGGAGCTAGTGAATGCATCCTTGAGCGATGGAAGATTAGGAAGGAGGCTGAAAATTCGTGTTCGATCGGATTGGGGAATCCGATCGAGATTCGCCCAATAGGTGTTTGCCGATTTTTCGGGGTCCTCGGCCGATAAGGCTTTCCATTCCTCTATTGAGCGGGGAGAAGTCATTCTGATTAGGTAGCGATTCTGGAACTCGAAACGATCAATTGGAGCGGTTGTCTATCTCGGGGCTCTAAGATCGTGTGCGAACAAGATAGAGCGCTTGGTTATTTCGTCAGGTCCTCCTCCTTCTTTCCGGTTTAGCAAATCGCCATTGGAATCGAAATAGCGAATTTCCAGTCGGCGATTGTCTAAAGGTCCCTTAAAATCGAGAGTGACAAAGTTGCGTTGGCCGACGCGATCAACCTCTACCTCGTCGAATATATCGTAGCGAGCGCCGTTTTTGTTAGGGCCACTCCAGGAGCCTGCGGTCAGTGGGGATGAGGTGATTTCATGGAAAACGTAGGTCTCATTCAGCTTTCCCGCTTTTCCGGGAGTTCCTGGTTTCCCTCCTCCGGTGTACACCATTCGATTGACCTCGCCGTGGTGAACATCGCCGGATAGAAAGATTACGCCGTCAATTCCCTCTTCCACGATTCGATCAATCAGGTAGCTCCATTCGTCGGGGAAGTTAAGATAGTGGTGTGGGTTCTCGTCCTCGCTCAGGACTTGATTGCCAATGCAAATTATATTGAAGCGAGCAGGGTAGCTTTTGCCATCGTGTGACATCTGGCTTTGAGCCCAGGAAAGGTGATCGACAAGCCAGTCGACTTGCTCCTGGCCAAGCAGGCTTTTTTGTTTTCCGAATGCTTCAGGCTTGGATACGGAAGTTGTCAGATAGCTTCGATTGTCGAGCAGGTAGAAATTGGCGTCCCCCCAATTAAAATAAGTGAAGATTCCAGGCGTTTCTGGCAGTCCCGAGCTCGGATTTCCCCAGAAGAGATCAAAGACTTCCTTGGCGATTCCTTTGTGGGTGTAGGAGCTTCCGATATCGTTTGGGCCATAATCATGGTCGTCCCAGACAGCAAAGTGGTGGGTATTCGCCAAAAGGGCGCGTAGCTCCGGTATCGATCGATCATGCGTCCAGCGGTGGATCATGCCAGAACGGCTCTCGAAGTCGTTTTCACGATAGTATACCGCGTCCCCGAGCCAAATCATGAGATCAGGCTGTTTCTCGTATATTGATTCAAAGATGTGATACGCATCACCGTACGGCTTTCCTCCTTCGCGATCATAGCCTTCTTCGTTGATGTAGGCGCAGCTCCCGGCCGCGATACGAAAGTCGAATATGCTGTGCGATACATCCCCGTCGGGAACGAATCTCCATCGAGGCTTAACTTGGAAGGTCATTGGGATTTTCTCTCCAGGTCTGTATTCGTTGCGAAAGTACAGATCTTGAGCGATTCCGTTTACGAAAACCTGATAGCGATAGCGTTTTCCCGGCTGTATTCCAGCCGTTAGCCTTACTTTGGCTACATGAGCGGCTTCCGGCGAAGTTTTCACCGGGTTTGAGCGAAAGGACCGGCTAGGATCGCCATTCTCGGGCCAATATTCGATATGGACTTCAGCAGACTCGGAAGTTTGGGTCCAGATTAGCACTTCGTTTATGGCGCTTGCGGCGGGCATGGGGCCGTTGATAAGTTTCGGGACTGCGTCGCACAGGGAATAGCCAAGAAACACCGCAGAAAGCAGAATTCCACGAAGCGAGAGGATGGTTAGTTTGGCCATAGATTCAGGTCTCGTTGGAATGCAAGAATCGAGCCAACCTAGAAGCGGATCAAAAGGAAATTTATCCCGGAAAGTATAGGTTTCCAAAAAGGGCTCATGGGAATCTTAGATAAGGGCAAGCGGCGCGTTCTATGCTCTTATGAATCCTATGAGCAGCGCAGCTATCGAAAACATGCCTTCCTACGAAAACGACTTCGCAGTGAATGGGGAAGCGTCCCACGTTGGATTGGACCAGTTTGACCACCTTGGAGCTTATAAGAAGCTGGGTCCCGTTTACAGTGTTGAATTCAGAGGCGAGCGTTGGGTCTGCATCGGTGGTCTGGAAGCGAATGCCGCGGCGTGGAAGAACCCCGACATTTGGAATTACCATGAAGCTCTCAAACCATTCCGCGAGGTCATGGGTGATCGTCATGTTACCCAAATGGA
>JAYZHU010000107.1:0-6798 GCA_036166175.1 Verrucomicrobiota bacterium
CCATAGCATCCCAAAGTCGGTTTCAGGTCGTCTACCAGAAGGAGCAGCACATTCGGTTTGTCGACCGCAGACGTGAACACGGCAGAAACAAGAAATAGGATAGTTGTCTGGATGTGGGCCAAGATCGAACGGGTACTAGACATGGCGTTGTAGCTTAAAGTCCGGTCTCTGGCAATCAAGCGATCAGTTTCCACATGCGCCTATGGAATATGAACATCGCTTCCGCCTTCACGGTGTTGCGGCAAAACAGATCTCTTGTTCCTTAATACGGAAATGGGTGTCCCTATGGGACAATAGGAAATAGATTTAACCGGATGCGCTCGTCCCTTCCTCGCTTGATCACGCTTCGCGATTGCATGATCGAAACTCGGGAAGTTGCTTCAGTTTCCGAGCTATCATTGAGGTCCGGGAAGCGGGCCGTATCCTGTTAAACAAACTCCTTCTACTTACTTCGGTTCGAACTCCCGTTCGAATATTTCCCAAAGCGGGTTTTCGCCTTCGATAATGAAATCGTTGTACCCTTTGGTTCCCGCTTCGATCTCCTGCCAGGCTTTCCACTTTAATTTCTCGGTTCCTAGCTCGTAATTCATGCTATCCCATCCTCCAGCTCGGAACGAGTAGAAGGCCCAATGCCATCCGGCATCGTTGACTAGTTCTATCACATCTGATAAATACTGCTTCGACCCCTCAACTTTTCTCCCACAGCCGAATTCAGCAAAATGTACCCGGTTTACGGGTATGCCATGTTTTTCCGACCATTCTCGCACGGGCTGCATGCGGGCTGACAGATCAAGGATTGTCCAAGCTTTCGTTTCATCGCCATTGCCTGACGGCATGCGATCCGGATAGGCAAAACGGCCATTGTTCACCCGAAAGGTCGTGAATATCCAAGGTTCGTAGAAATGAAACGAATAAAAGACCGCGGGATCTTCTATAGGCTTCAAAGTATGGAAACCCGCTGGGTTCGCATGGAAGCGGCTGTCGACAAAGACTGGGGTCTCTTTGTCGACGCTTCGAATCGCCGACAATATTTGGACATAGAATCGATTCAGGTCGGCCACGCCACCTTCATTCTCTTCCAGCCACTTGTCGAATCCATCTGTCCGTCCCGCTTGAAAGCCCGCTTCCCGCTCAGGGTGCGGCTCGTTGACGATATTGTACCCCACGATGGCCGGATGGTCTTTCAGCTCGAATGCCAACTCCTGCCAAAACGCCATGGCTCGATCTTGAAAGCCATGGTCATTCCACAAGCGAAAATCGAATTCCATGTTGTTGTGCTGGCGCCAGCGTCGGCCGGGCAGGCTGAAAGTCGTCAACACGATTTTGACGCCGTGCCTATCCGCTCGATCAAGCACGGTCATCAGTTTTTCCAGGTCCCCTTCCGAAATGCCGAAAAACTTGTCCGCATCGCCCAGCAAGAAGTCCCGACTATCGGACTTCATCGTATTAGGGGATAGTCGAATATACTCGATGCCGGCTTCCGCCACCGCTGCAAACCACTCATCGGTACCATCCTCGGCCCCGCCATTGGCCCCCTTTCGTTGCTCGTCCCAGAAAGCGAGCTTGGAGTTGGCGTTTGAGTTCGAACTTGAAATCAAGCAGACGAGAGTCGCCACGGCGAATGCGAATTTTGGCAATACCATGTCTTCAATCCTAGCGATGAAATCCCTACGGACAACGAAATTAGAAACCAATATGTTGACAAAACCGGGTTACAAATGCCCGTCACTATCAGCTTGCCAAACCCCGAGCAGGGGGCTTATTACCCCTTCTCTTTTCTGAGCGGGCCTGTAGCTCAGCGGTTAGAGCAGGGGACTCATAATCCCTTGGTCGTGGGTTCAAATCCCTCCGGGCCCACCAACTCAAATTAGTGAAAACAAACGAGCATTCTTTCGCTTTCCTACTCAGGCCAAACTAATTGTAGTCTGCAGCTAGCCGAAGCCAATCGACAAAACGACTCTTTAGGTCGGAGTATATTTCCGGATGTTCGGATGCTAGATCCGTTTTCTCTCCAAGGTCGTTCTCCAGATTGACCAAGGTAAAATCCGAGGAATCCGCATTTCGAGCGGCTTTGAAAAAGTCGCCATTGTGATTTCCCGTATCCGCGACAATCTTCCATGGGCCATGAAGCGCGCCCTGTTTGCCAAAAAGATCCCAAAAAAGGTAGCGGTCGGGAATGGATACTTCCGCCCCTGACTTCAAGTGGTCCAGCAAGCTAATTCCATCGACCGGAAGTCTACCATTTTCTTTCGGTATCGCAATACCTGCTACATCCAAAATCGTCACGAAAAGATCGAAGTGTACGGCATCGGCCGTCGAGACGGCCCCCGCTGGTATCGTTCCCGGCCATTGCATGACCGCAGGCACACGAATGCCGCCCTCCCAAGCCTCTCCCTTGCCTCCTCTTACGGGACCATTGTTGCTTGGGTAGGTATGGGTAATGCCACCATTATCGGAAAGATAGATGACCAAGGTTTCTTCGGTTAACTCCAGCTTCCCAAGCGTATCCAAAATATCGCCTACACGATCGTCAGCGTGGCGCATCACGGCATTGTAATCGCGTCTCGGTTGATCGACGCCAACAGCTTCATAATGTTGCAGCCAATCGGACCGAGCTGAGTCGGCGTCGCGTTTTTCGGTTCTCAAGGGTCCATGAACAGCATTGAAAGCCAAGTGGCAGGGGAATGGCTGCTCCCGGTTTTCCTCGATAAAACGGATAGCCTCATCGGCAAAAAGATCCGTGTAGTGCTTATCCGACTTCAATGGTTGCCCGTTTCGCACAATCTGGGAATTTTTAGTCCAGCGATAACGGTGAGCTCCTCCAAGAAATCCAACAAAGTCGTCGAAGCCCCGGGAGGTGGGGACATTATCCTCATCGTATCCCAGATGCCACTTACCGAAAAGACCGGTTGCATAGCCCCCACGCTTCAAAAACTCGGGCAGCATGCGAACATCGTCATGAACTACTCGGGTTTCCGGCTTGATTGCCTTGCCAGTCGCCTCATCGGTTTTTGGTCGCGACAGTCCCCGCCACATGCCGTTGTAGATGCTATAAGTCCCCGTGATAATACTGGCGCGAGTGGGAGCGCATAGGGGATTTACTCGGAACTGGCTAAATTTAATGCCTTGAGCGGCAATTCGATCCATAACCGGCGTCTTCAAATCGGTTTCTGGCCAATAGCAGCTGGCATCACCGTAACCCTGGTCGTCGGCTAGGATAAGCACTATGTTCGGGTTCTCGCTAGTGGCGAAAACAGTCATGGAAATGGCTAACAAGACTAGACCGCGAGCGATCCACTCTCCTGCATAAGCCAATGTAGAATAGTCAGTCAGTCTGGGCATCGCTTCTTATCAATCGCGCTTAGAGGCGATCTCGGCCACTAAATTCAATCCCGACATATTTAAGCTCACGAAAGCCCTAACTCTGCTCTGGGTAAGTCCGTCAACAATAGAGACTACTGTAAAAATTCCCGACAGATATAAAGAGGCCTTACAAATTCAGGTCGAGCATTGGCTTCGAAATTTTTCGGTCAAAAATATGTGGGCACCTAAGCCATTCCCTGATAAAAGAACGATAAGATCTCTATGCAATTGGGCAATGATTGGAGCGATTACTGCTTTATTGCTTTTGATGAAAGGCTTGAGGACACCGTCTACGACTCGATTGCCAATTCTAGCGATAATGCTGACAGCGGCAGTATCGCGGTTGTTGTTGGTTGTGGCAGACGGGGAATCTCAATCCAGCTTGGCCAACCAAGTGGCCGAGAACCCATCGAAAGGGCTGACCCTAGTCGCTTTGGGCGTCTGCCTCGTCATTTTCGCGATTTCCCGAAAGCGGCTCTTCAGCCGCTGATTCTGGAAATGGACAGTATACGTTCGGTGGAGCCGATCGAAGGCTCTAAGCCAATCCCGGTTTGAAGTTCGACTCTTGACCCGTCTCCCGAGAGCCGGCAGCTTCAGCCGGTTCTTGCTCCTCCGGTTGATTCGCGGTAGCCGCGGTAGATGATTCGCACGGCTCTTGATTTGTTTCAGGACCAATCGAGGATTCTTGATTCTCGGTCCCTTCCTCGTGCTCTGAATCTTCGGATCCACTTCCGGCAGCCAGCTGCTGCACAGTCGGATTCCAAACCCCTTGCTGATGCAGCTGGGCAGTCTCTTGCGCATCGGAGATGCGACGGTCACTTGCCGCCTCGCCGGGACACCAGCGGCCGAAACCTTGTCGAACCAGAATGGCATTAAGATACTCGTCAGCCATCAAATAGATCTCGGCGATAAGAATATCCCCAGTCTCTACAGAGTGAGATTTCACGCGCACCCGTTTTCCTCGAACTTCTGAGTAGAGGAACTCGAAGATCTGGTCGTCGAGCATTTCCCGTTCCGTGGCCATTTTCACTCCATGAAGCCTAACGACGTTCGACCTACGATCTTCGAATTCGATAAAGAAAGCGTCCTTATTGAGTACTTTTTTGACCACGCCTTCGCGCTCCCGCTTCTCATTTTTCTGATTCACCACGAAATACGCGGCAAGCAGGGCTAATCCAATGACTAGCAAGGTAGCGACTAACATACTCGTTATTCAAACGTTAGCAATTCGGGATACCTTTACCTTAGTTGCGATTTCTGGCCGGCTTATACTGGCTTTTTACACATTTATATCTAGACTTCATCTGATGCCTTGTTCGGCAACAAACCTAGCAGGGGCGTCGAGATTCAGCCACGCTTGACCTTTCACCGCCTGAACACTCAAAAACAGCTCGCAGAACAGCCTTTTCCCAGCCCGCCCAAGGCCATTGCCTAATGTCGAACGCAGAAATCATAACCAGCCTCCAGAACGCCCGTATCAAAAACCTGGTGAAACTGCGCAATCGCCGACCACGGGATCGGCAAGGCTTATTCATCGCCGAAGGCTACCGGGCCATTAGCCGTGCTCTGGAGAGCAGAGTCATCCCCGAAGAGGTCTACTTCTGCCCAGAATGCTTTCTCGGCGAAAACGAAATTCGGCTCATTGAATCTACTGTCGAAAAAGGAACTACGCCATTCGAGCTTAGCAGGCCGGCATTCGAAAAAGTAGCCTATCGAGATCGACCCGAGGGAATTCTTGGCCTATTCAAACAATGGAGCTACGGGCTCGGCAATATTCCTTTGTCCCAAATTCCATTCTTGCTGATAGTCGAGTCCATCGAAAAGCCGGGGAATCTGGGAACCATTCTCAGATCGGCGGATGCTGCCGGCGTCGATGCCGTCATTTGCTGCGATCCGATAACGGATCTATTCAATCCAAACGTCGTTCGCTCATCCACTGGAGTGCTCTTCACAATGCCTACAGTCATGACCAGCTCAGAGAAGACAATCGAATGGCTTTCAAGCCATCGTATTCGTTCCGTGGCGACTACTCCCCATGCTCGTGATTTACATACTGAGACCGATCTGACCGGACCTTTAGCTGTCGTGATGGGAAGCGAGCAATTCGGTCTATCAGAGACATGGTTAGACGCTTGCTCAAATCAGGCGAGAATCCCTATGGCCGGCCAAGCAGATTCCTTGAACGTGGCCATGGCTACGTTAATCACGCTTTTCGAAGCCGTACGCCAGCGATCGCAATAGTCGTGGATATAAAGCAGCTTCAGGAGAACTTCGAATCGTTGGCTTCAGAGGATCCACTTTGGACCGTGCTGTCCGATAATTCCAAACGAGGCGGCCAATGGGACGTCGAAGAATTCTACGCCACCGGAGAGCCCGTGATCGCCGATCTCGGCAAACGGCTCGAGCTAGCGGGACTATCCTTCCAAGGAAAAACGGCTATCGACTTCGGTTGTGGCGTTGGCCGATTGACCTTTCCGCTCGGCAAACGATTCGCTAAATGCTACGGTGTAGATATCTCCCAGAGCATGATTGACTACGCCCGAAGCGAAATCCACAGGGGGCCGAATTGCGAATTCATTATCAACATTTTCGACCGACTAGACAGCTTTAAGGACAACAGTATCGATTTTGTCTATACAGCAATTGTATTACAACACATAGCCCCCCGGTACATTTACAGCTACCTGAGGGAGTTCTCCCGGGTTTTGCGCCAAGGCAGCATCCTAGCCTTTCAACTGCCAAGCCACTTGAATAAGCAGTCTTCTGCCAACCAGAAACCGCTGAGAATGCTGCAAAAACGGGCTTTCTATCGAACAAAGAGCCTCAAACAGAAAATCTCCCGATGGCTCCCATTCGTTAGCAGCGATTCCTACTTCGAGATGAACGCCATCCCTAGAAAGAAGATCATCGACTTTCTAGAGTCTCAGTGCCGAATCAAAGTCATTGACGTGCAAGATTTTCCCGCCGCTGGGGATAAATGGATAAGCTACCTGTATCTCGCCCGCAAAAGTGGCTGATATAGTAAGTCGGTTTAGACCACAATATACCAGTTTATTGAGTATCGGCCCATTACTTTGAGCAATCAAAATAAAATCTTTGTATATTGAAATTCACGTTGACATACTCGCCATCAGCCGCAAAACGGTTAATTTATGACAACTCCACGAATCAACGGCCGGGCTGTTTTTTTAGCTCTCGCTTGCATGGTGAGCGTCGCTACTGCGGCAGTCCGTACGGCAGAAGGCAAATTGCGCATCGCGGCAACGACAACCATGGTAGCCGATTTAGCGGAGTCCATTGCAGGTGATCGTGCGATTGTGACTGGCTTGATGGGACCGGGAGTGGATCCGCATCTTTACAAGGCGACTGCGTCCGACATCAATACGCTCCAATCCGCCGACTTGATTCTCTACAACGGACTGCACCTTGAGGGGC
>JAYZHU010000108.1:0-6950 GCA_036166175.1 Verrucomicrobiota bacterium
ATATTGGTGTTCTTCCGTTGCGAAGGTTTTATCCATACGTCGATCCCTCACGCGAACTTTGCCCTTCAAGAGATGGCCCGCAAATCGAAGGCGTTCTCGGTCGATCTCGAGGATGAGTACGAAGTATTTAATAAGAAGAATCTTAAGCAGTATCACGCGATCTTATTCAACAGTGCTTCTGAATTGAAGTTCACCAACGAAAACCAGCGAAAAGCGATACTCGACTTCGTGAGAGGAGGCGGGGGTCTCATCGGAATCCACGGGGCGAGCGATAATTTTTACGAATGGGAAGAGGGAGCTGAAATGATAGGCGGCCAGTTTAATGGCCATCCTTGGACCGCTGGCGGGACCTGGGCTTTCAAGGTCGATGATCCAACTCATCCGCTCAACCAGGCGTTCGGGGGAAGGGGCTTCTGGCACCAGGATGAGATCTACCAGTACCTTCCTTCAAGTTACGTCGGGCCGGATAAGCTAAGAATTCTCGTGAGCCTCGACATGAGCAAGGAGACCGTTCGGGAGCCGATGGAAATGGAGAAATTCGAGCGCTCTAATAGCAAGTATCCTTCGGGCAATCGCGAAGTGCCCGTGAGCTGGGTGCAAGATATCGGGAAAGGCAGGCTATTCTACACGAATTTTGGGCACCGAGAAGACACCTATAAGAATCCTGTTATCATGCAGCATATATTCGATGGGATTCTCTTCGCAATTGGATACAATAAAATGGATACGACGCCAACGTCAGAATTGCCGCCGATCGCCCCTGCCTTAGCCCCGGCGAAGGAGTAGGCAAGGCGAGAATTTGTTCGATCGAGCGAATTCGGCTGCATTGGGACATTCAGCCCTTCCAGCGACTAATCTATTGGGGAAGGTAAGTCTTTCTGCCCGCTAACGGAAGCCCTTATTGATTGTGATAATCGATACGATATTTGATCTCCCGATAAGTGTGGCGCGGGCTTCCAGTCTGTATTTTCAATCTCTGAATACAGGCTGGAAGCCTCTGCTACTTTAAGATTGGGCGGTCGGATATCGGCCGCTTCCACTACTGCGCAAGCTTTTGCCTAGAGAGTCTTGCTTCAAAGACGCGCTCGCTGAGTTAGCGTTTTCCCAGTTTCGCTTGTTCGAGCTCCCAATATTCGACTTCGAAGATATCGGCTTCGGACAGCGGTTTCCATCCTCCCAGATGTTCACTGAGTTGAATGACTTTCGTAGTATGTCGCGCGATGTCTATGATAGTCCTTGCCTCCTTTTGGTCGCTTCCGAAGGAAAGTAGTCCCTTGCCTGGCCAGATGGCCCACCTAGGTGCCGAGTCTAGGCGAACTTGAGCCCCATCCGTGTTGCGCTCGAAATAGGCTTTGTATTCGCGGGAATAGGATTCCATACACTCGGAAAAGTCTTCTTGGAGAATTACGGGAATGCGTTTCGCGAATATGGAGTGGTCTGGCGTGAGTGGGCCACGGGTGGCGATTTGTGACAATTCTGGATGATTTGAAAAACCGACGGCGTCAGGTGATTGATCTAGGTTTAAAGTGATAGATCGTCCTCTAATACCGGATACTGATTGACGAATCGATTCGAGCGAGTCTGGTGAGGCGCTTTGGGGCTCGGCTAGACGTACTTCAGCTCCACTGTCTTGCAAATAGGCTTCCGCTCTTGTGGCGAATTCTATCATCCGACTATAGGAATCATGGGCGTCGTTGGAGAAGGTGAAAACGCCGTGATGCATCAGCATCATTCCTTCATAGCGGCTCCAATCAATGTTCCGAGTTCGCTCGTAAACCATTCGAGCCAGTTTGAATCCGGGCATCACATAGGGGATTATTAGAATCCTATCGCCATAAATCTCTTTGATCAACTCCTTGCCATTTTCTGTATTCATAATCGCCAGTACTGCGTCAGCGTGGGTATGATCAACGTAGCAAAACGGTATAATCGCGTGAAGAATTGCCTCGACCGACGGATTGGGGTCGCCGCTATTGAGCATCGCCTCTCGTTGGCGCTGTACCATATCCGAGTCGGCCAGTTTCTCGAGCCGAGCCAGATCTAAGAGAGCGTCCAGGTGCAGGCTGGAGAAGCCAGCGGTTTCTATGATTTCCAGATCCCAACCGCTGCCCTTTACAAAGAGGGAAGGAGAGGCGTTTCCGGTTGCGCCCAGCTCGTCAAGTTTCAGGGAAGTGTTTCCTCCGCCATGTAGAACCAGGTCTTGTTCCTGCCCGAGGAGTCGAGAGGAATACACTCGTAACTCTTTTGGATTCTCGGCAAATGCCTTAGCTTCCTTGTCATTCCAGCGGTTTTCCATAAATCGGTTTGTTTCAACAATGAGGCATTGAAGGGTTATTGCGGGTGAGAGCGATACGTATAGAGCGTGTGGAAATCGTCCACTAAAAGTGTAAGCACAGGCTTCTAGTCTGTATTTTCAATCTCTGAATACAGGCTGGAAGCCTGTTCTTATTTAAAATTGGGAGCTCGGCATGGGCAGCCGTAGCAAGGCATAGGCGCGAGATCGCCCACTAACTGAGATAGACAGGATTTCGCTTCAGAATCTCTATTGGGATTTCAAGACCTGGATTGCCAAACAAAGGGTGTCAGGCAATATGGGGTCCACGTCTGGAAGATTCTTCTTCCTGCTCTATACGAGCCTAGCAATAAGCTGCTCTCTGGCTACCGCGGAAAAAGGGAAAATAATGACTGTAGCGGGCCCTATTGATGCTAGCGAACAAGGGAAAACTTTGGCTCATGAACACGTCTAACACGTCTCGGTCGATTTCATAGGAGCCGAGGAGACGGGCTATCACCGATGGGATCGCAGCGAAGTTATCCGCAACGTCATTCAATACTTAAAGGAGACTAGGGAGATGAGATATAATTCGGTTTTCGAGTGTACGCCGGCCTTTCTAGGTCGAGATCCAGTGCTGCTTTCCATAATTTCAGAGCGCGTGGGAGTTAATTTGATTACCAATACCGGAATCTATGGAGCCAGGGAGAATCAGTTCATTCCAAGGGAAATGCTGAATGCGACAATTGATGAATTGGCGGCGATATGGGTTCGCGAATTCGAGTTTGGAATCGACAAGACCGGAATTAGGCCTGGGTTAATAAAAATTGGAGTCGAGCGTGTAGAGGGTCTTTCGGAATTCCACTCAAAGCTCGTGAGAGCTGCTGCTGGCACGCATTTGGCGACTGGTCTGACAATCGCTTGCTATACGGGGCCAACACAGGCGGTTTTCGAAATTGCGGAAGTGTTAGAGGAAGAGAGCGTCCCGTTCGAGTCTTTCATTTGGGTGCATACTTCTCGAGATATAAGCGAAAACCACTTGATAGCCGCAAGGCTGGGAATGTGGATCTCAATTGATAATCTGCGGGAAAATGCTCAGCTCCTTCGATCCAATGTAGAGAGATTGAAGGGTCTCAAAGAGGCTGGCTTTCTGGGCTGTGTATTGGTTTCTCAGGATGCCGGATGGTACCGTCCTTTCGAGGAGAATGGCGGAAATTTCGCCCCTCACCGCTTTGTGGAGTTGAACTTAATCCCGGATTTGAAGCGAAATGGTTTCATTCAAGCGGATATCGATCAGTTGATGATCGTCAATCCGGCCAAAGCATTCGCTTTGCGTGCCCTTAATTGAATTGTCGTTAAGCAACAGACTGCCAATCGGGCAGTCGCAGCTCCTGTCGAAAAGATATGATTCTTCCTGTTATGGCTAGATCGATAGGGGCCCTTTGCCTTGCTCTTTGGTCATTTCGGTTTTTTTAACCTGTTGGTGCTTTGACAATCGATCGCCATTAATGGGCTAAAGAAATGAGCAGGGAAACGAAGAGCTCTCTGAAACTGTCGGGCGGTATCTCAATTCCTCTATCAGAAATCGAGACCAAAGCGATCCAGTCGCAGGGCCCGGGAGGGCAGAATGTCAACAAAGTCGCTACGGCCATACAGCTGAGTTTCGATGTATCCCGATCCTCTCTTCCTGAACCGGCCAAGCGAAGATTGCTTAACATCATAGACCACCGTCTGACCAAAGAAGGTGTCTTGATAATCAGGTCGCAGGAGCACCGATCCCAGGAAGCCAATCGCCAAACTGCCGTAAGGAAATTGGCGGAAGTTTTGAGAAGTAGCCTAGTATCTCCCAAGAGGCGCCGGCCGACGCGGCCTACCAAGGCTTCCAAGGAAAAACGACTCCGATCCAAGACGATTAGATCCCGAGCTAAATCGCTTCGCGGAAGGGTGCGAGGCGAGTCGCGGTAGCCAGTTGGAGGCCAATTTCTATACGCGGAAAGCCTTGATGAGTTACAGTACCTACGATGAAGGGACCAATATTGAGCTGACTGACTTCGTTGTGAGCTTTTGATCTTACTGAAATCGCAAAAAATCGCAAAAACCCGCAAATTTGAGTAGTTCACTCTATTCCCTATTTACTAAAATTTTAGTAAATTCTCGGTATGTTTTTTGGAAATAGGAATTCTCCTCAGTCCGATGCGTCCTTTAACAGCTTTGCTTTTAGCATGCGTCAGAAAGCTAGGACGCCGATTCGCCAGTCTATCAATTTCTCGGAAGAAATGTTGACTAAGGCGGCGGTTCGACGAGCAATGACTGAGAGATCCTCCGCTCGCGTTTATGGAGTCCACGGCACGTTCGAAAGGAAGCCGGTAGGACGTTTGTTGAGCGCGTTTGCTTAGAGATTGTTGCTTGCCCCTTTTCTTATCGTTGTATCGGTCGGCAATCGGTTATTGCCATGCTGCCGGCTCTGTTGAAACTTCGAGTTTCGATGAGCGGTTTGACTACCCTTTTCCATTGCGCCGTTTTCTTCCTAATTGCTGGTCAATCCAGCGACTTGTCGGCCGAGTCGCTTGATGGCTCCCCGAATCTGTTGCTCATTTTCGTGGATGACCTGGGCTATGGCGATTTGGGTTGTTATGGGAATCGGGAGATTGAGACCCCCAATATCGATAGACTCGCCCGAGAGGGTCAGCGTTGGACTAACTTCTATGCGTCGGGAGCGGTCTGCGTGCCAAGTCGACGGGGGTTGATGTCAGGACGGCATCCCGGACTGATTGGAGATCTTCGTTTCGTCGATATCCGGGATCAGTTGCTTCCTGCGATGCTAAAGCGTCAAGGCTACGCGACAGCTATCTTAGGAAAATGGCATTTGGCGGGCTATCCGGAAGATTTTACTAAGAGCCCGATGCATCCTCTGGAATGCGGATTCGATTACCACTATGGGACTCCGGGAAGCAATGATGTCCCGGCGCCCGAAGGGAAAAGGCAAACACGCGACGTTTTCGACGAAGCGGACAAGCTCACTTTCCAAGTACCATTGATACGCGGTCGGGAAGTTATCGAATTCCCGGTGAATCAGGAGCTATTCACAAAGCGTTACACAGAGGAAGCGGTCAGCTGGATATCGAAAAACCGCGACGGGCCTTTCTTTCTCTATATGCCCCATGTCCCTATATTCGCTTCTAAAGATTTTCAGGGGCGGAGCAAAGGAGGCAAGTATGGCGATGTCATTGAAGAGATCGATTGGTCTGCTGGAAAGGTTGTGGAAGAGTTGGAGCAGCAGGTAATCAGGGAAAAGACACTGGTCATCTTTACGAGCGACAATGGACCTTGGACGATATTCGGGCCGCACGGGGGAACGGCGGGACCCTTGAGAGGAGAGAAGGGAACGTCTTGGGAAGGTGGATACCGCGTTCCGGCGATATTCAATTGGCCGGGAAAAATCGAGCCGAAGCAAGTAGATGGGATTGGGGCCAATTTGGATTTGTACGCCACCTTCGCTAGCCTGATCGACGGAGTGGAGCCCAGGGCTGCCTTGGGCTATTTGTCTCAGGATCTGTACGGGACCTTGCTGGAGGGGTCGCCGAGTCCTCGTAGCGAATGGCTCTATCTGGGTGTAACTGAAGCGTATCGGTCGGGAAAACACAAAATTCACTTTAGCGCCAAGGTTAGGGGGTCTGATCCTGGTACAAGGGGGCGGGTGCGTTTAACGAAATACGATCCGCCACTTCTCTTCGATTTGTCTGTAGATATTGGGGAACGTGACAATATCGGCCCTTGGAATCCAGAAATAGTTCAGCGGCTGTTCAAGTAATTTCAAAATCGCGCGAGTGGCCGCAAGTAGGTTCTGGGCTTGATAGGGCCGTTCTTATATCAGATATTCAATCCGTCGTTTTCTTTTATCCTTCATAGTTATCAAGCCCTGCCGCCATGCCTGTAGAAAACTCCCGCAGATCGTTCCTCAAAGCCCTCTCGGTGGGCGGAGCGGCTTTATCAGTCGCTCCCCATATTGTCGCTCAGCCTCGCGATCGTAAGTACCGAACCGCTCTGATAGGCTCAGGCTGGTGGGGAAACAACATTCTTGGAGAAGCCATGGCGTCGGGCGAATGCAAAATAGTCGCCCTATGCGATGTTGATGAGCGCTATTTGACTTCGACTAAAGAGCGGGTTGCGAGCGATTCGGGTGACCAGCCCAAGACCTATCGCGACTATCGAGATCTGTTTGCTAGTGAAGATGTAGAGATCGCCATCGTGGCGACGCCGGATCACTGGCATCCTTTAATAACGATAGAAGCGGTAAAGGCGGGTGCTCATGTATATGTGGAAAAGCCGATTGGCCACACGATTGAAGAGGGCCGGGCCATGGTGAAAGCCGCTCGAGCAGCTAATCGAGTCGTGCAGGTAGGAACGCATCGGCGTATCTCGCCGCACAATGTATCGGGCTATAAGTTTATCCGCTCGGGCAAAGTGGGGAAAATTGGCATGGTGCGGTCTTTTGTTCACTATGGCGGTGGCCCGGAGACGCCCGTCGTCAATAAGGAAGCCCCAAAGGAGCTAGATTGGGACATGTGGTGTGGCCCCGCTCCTTACCGCCACTACTGTGAATCACTTCCAGGCACCCGTGGACGACCTATTCATCCGAGAGGCTTTCGCAACTATTTGGACTATGCCAACGGTACGC
>JAYZHU010000109.1:0-6878 GCA_036166175.1 Verrucomicrobiota bacterium
CCAGCGTGATCATTATCAATCCTCGATAGACATCCAAAGAAAGGAGGCGGGTAGATTCTGGGGTATTTGGGGCTTGGTTGCTCATAGGGAATTAAGGCACGGATAACGATAGCGGTCGATCTCACGCCCTCGCTCAATAGCTACGGCGGCACAAGCCGAGCGGCCACAATATTTTTTAGACGCAGAGATCCTGCCGTAGCATCAACTAAAGTTGAAGTCGAGCATAGGAGCGGGTTTATCCCGCGATTTCCCAAAAATTTAGTTCGCAATTATCGCTGGATAAACCCGCTGCTAGGTACTACAAATCGACTCGCTCTTTGCCTCAGCAATCCACCCACGCATTGCCGTTGCGGCTGCTATCAACCGCTTTCTTGACGAAGCGCATTCCCACAACTCCATCGTCGACGGTCGCGTAACTGGACCCATCTCCTGGCTCGTACTGGCTATTTTGAAAAGAGCGTACATCCGCTTCAAAACAGCGATGCAAACGCGCGAAAGCATCGTGAAATCCTTCCGAATGCCCCCATGGAATCGTGGGCTCGTCCAGCAATTCTTGAGGGAGATCTCCGAAAAATCCGTCGTTCGGCTTAACGCCACCGCGGTAATAGGTCCTTTCTGGCTGATCGATCAGGTAGACTTCTAGTTTCTCGGATTCCTCCTGGGCCCAACGAATCGAGCCAAGTTCCCCATTTACCTCGATTCTGAGATCGTTCTTGTGACCCACTCCGATCTGAGTTGCTCGAACCAGGGCTCGCGACCCATTGTTCATGCGGCAATAGGCTGTGAAGTGATCATCGAGCGGCTGCTCGACGGACTCCGGCAATGGCGTCAAAGATTCCATGTGGGCGCTCAAAGAAACGACTTCCAATCCCGTAACATAACGGAGCTGCATCAGCGCGTGCGTCCCAATATCTCCCCCACAATTGCTTAGGCCAGATCTCGAAGCATCCAGCCGCCAGGCTGCCTTGACGAATTCGGGATCTCGAGACCGGATGGCCATCCAGGACTGCAAATAGCTGGCATCTGCCCACAGCACCTCGCCGATCAGCCCGCTTTGGACAATGAACCTCGCCAGTCGGCTCGTCCAATGTCCTAAGTATGTGTGGGCGACGCAAAACGGAATCCCCTTCGAATAGACAATCTCAGCTAGCGTCTCGGCTTCGTCCAAGGTAAAAGTGAGAGGCTTTTCGCAAAGCACGGGAATCCCTGCTTCGAGAAACTTCTTGGCCGGATCGAAATGAACATGGTTGGGAGTTAGGATGAGAACGTAGTCGATGCGATCGCTATCGGGTTTCGCCAATTCCGCCTCCAATAACTCATCATAGCTATCGTATCCTTGAATCGGGTACGGCCAATTTTCGATGGCCGTCTGGGATTTCTTCACATTCGAGGACAAAGCCCCGCTAACAACGCGACGCGTCCCGTCCATGAATATCGCCCTCTGATGAGCATTGGAAATAAAGCCAGAGCTCCCTCCAATCATTCCGACTTTTAACACTTTTGGATCATTGTTCTCCATACGCTCGGGAATGCTCACCATAATTACTATACAGGGCAAGCACGAGATAACCAGGGCTAACAAGTTGGTAGAGCCGATTGTCCCAAACAGGCCGAGAAACAATTCTAGCGTGAAATCGGCCGCTACAAACTTCAACCCCAGACGCTTGTGATCTTCTCTCTCAAGAAACTTACGCTGCGTTGCATTAGCTCGAACCCATCGACACCATCCTCTATGCTGATCCATCCATCGAATCCGACGGATTTAAGCGTTCCGAAAATCGCATCATAGTCGTTGAGCCCCTTGCCGATTTCGCCGTGACTTAATCTTCGAGCATACCCAACGCTATCCATTTCCTCATTACGAAGATCCTCAAGCGTACCCTCTAGCAGAAACCGGTCGCTGGCATGCATCGTCACCACGCGACCCTTCACGCGCTCCAGCAGTTCAAGAGGATCTTCCCCAGCCAGGATCGTATTACTAGGATCGTAGTTTACACCGAAATGCGGCGACTCAATCCGATCCACCAGCTGGCAAAAGACATCCATTTGCTGGGCGAACTCAGGATAGGTCCAGTAGTTGTCCTTGTAGTGATTCTCTATGATCAGCGTGATCCCTAATGCGGCTGCATGAGGAATACAGGCCTCGATACACTCAGCGGCATAAGCCACCCCATCCTCCCGCGATACTTCTGGCCTTCGCTGCCCGGACAAAATACGACAGTAGCTGCCTCCGAGCTGGTGACACATTTCGATCCACCGTTTCTCTTTGTCGATTTGCTCCTGTCGAAATTGGGGATCCGGATGTGTGAAGTCTGGGGAGCAGCAGAGCATGGGAATCGAGCGGCCCTGGTCTTCGACGCTTTTTCGATAATCCGACCAACCCGACTCGTCCTTGAGATCAAGAAAGTCGCTGTAGAATTCCAGTCCGTCCACATCGAGTTTTCCCGATAGTTCGATCCACTCGTTGAGCGACATGGATCCGTCGATACAAAGCGGATCCATCCAGGCTTTAGGAAAGGCGGCTAGTTTTGGCATTATGCTAATTTCCCACGGATTACGCGGATAGTCACGGATTAAACAATAGATCCAAAGGTCTTATTCATAGATAGCGTTTCGTCTAAAACTTCATCCGATCTCGGGGCACTTTACCAATCCGTTTGCAAGATTCGCCCATTCCTCGCTGCTGCAACCCGTTTCTCGGGAGCAAATTTAAACGCGTCTAATTTAATTCCTTGATGATCATGTTGGCCAAAGGCCATCCTGCAGGGCCGATTAAGATTGGGTCGTATCCTGTTACGAAAAGGTCATTCGCCCATTTCGTAGTCTTCGTCCTTAGACGGGTTTTGGCCTAAGAATGGGTACTGTTCCAAATCGAGGACAGTTCCCGAGAAAGGTATCGACTCGTCGCTCAACCAGAAGGCAACCACTCGGGCCACTTCCTCTGGTCGAGTCATTTTTCCCGTCGGCACCACGGCTCGGTCCAATTTTTCCGGCCAGCCCTCGGGGAGGCCATCCTGCAATTTACGCTCATACTCGGTTTCCGACAAAACCCAGCCCAGATTCAAATGTGTGAAGCGAATCCCTTGCTTCGAGTATATTCCTGCCAAATTACGCGACATCGTCTGAAGCGCTCCTTTGGATACACTGTAAGCGGCAAGGATCCCTTCTCCACCATGAGCGTTGATCGAGCCAATATTTACCACGCTTCCTTTTGCTTCCTTTAGGTGTTTCGCCGACGCTCGGCAAATCAGAAACGGAGCTCGGACATTGATCGCCATCGTCTGATCGAATATATCCGCATCCGTATCTTCAAAGCTGGCTCGAGTAATGATCGCAGCATTATTGACAACTCCGTCCAGTTGCCCAAACCGCTCGACGATTTCCGAAACAATTCTGTCTGGGGTATCAGCGCTTTCCAGGTCTCCAGAGATCCCGAACGCATCAGAGCCGAGCTCTCTAGCCACGCTTTCCACAGCTGCAGGATCCAACCCGTGAATGGCTACTTGAGCCCCTTCCGACAAACAGCGCTCAGCGATCGCCCGCCCGATGCCCGTGTTGGAGCCGGTAACCAAAATTGCCTTACCGTTGAGTCTGCCTTGATGCTTCATGTTTGGGTTGGTTCGCTCAGCGTTAGATCTCCTGTAGGAGCGGCTTTGCGCCGCGATCCACGCTCGAACCTAAATCGCGGCGTAAAGCTGCTCCTACAAATAACCTCGCTCGGCGCCATTCTCCCCTTTCGCTTATGGCTTCAGTACCGCTTTGACGATTTCGGCTGAGTGCATGGTTTCAAATGCTTCGTGCCACTCCTCTAATGGCCAAACGCCTCCGATCACTGGATCCAGATTTAGCTGTCCGGTGCTGATCAAGCGAATCACCCGCTCCCAAATTGGCCAGTTGTGACTGAAGCTTCCCCGCAGGGTGATGGCTTTTTGAACAAGCGGATCCAACGAAAAGTTTAATGGCTGCGGCCCCCAGCCTACTTTGCTGATCCAGCCAGCGGGTCGAGTGATCTCCAACGCGATTTCCAAGGTTTTGGATACGCCGGCGGCATCGATTACGCCATCGACTCCGAGGCCATCACCCGAATAAGCCCATTCGTCCGGATCGCCAACAATCGCTTCGCACCCATAGGCCTTGGCGACTTCGAGTCGCTTACTGTCCGATTCCAAGCCGACCACAGCTACTTCCGCTCCCCAAAGCTTGGCGATGGCCGCGCACAGCAACCCGATGGGACCCGGCCCCAATACGACCACGCGGTCACCCGGCTTGATCTCCGATTGGTTCACAACTGCGTTGTAAGCCACACAGCATGGCTCGGTGAGGGCAGCCTTCTCAAATGGCAGGGAATCTGGAATTCGGTGCAGGCATCTGGCTGGCGCGCGAACGAATTTCGTCATGGCTCCATCTACTCCATAGCCGAATCCCTTTCGGGTAGGATCAAGATTGTACAAACCCTTTCTCGACATCGGATTGTTCGGATCGATGATCGCCGCAGTCTCGCTAACGACACGATCGCCTTCCCTCCAGCCAGTTACGCGTTTGCCAACCTCAGCGATCACTCCGCCAAACTCATGGCCCAAGACCACCGGATAGTTCACTGGCCAGCTGTGCAAAGCTTGCCACTGGTGCAGGTCGCTTCCGCAAACGCTCACCGCTTCTACAGCCAAAAGAACATCATCCTCGCCGATAGCCGGTTTCTCGAATTCGCGAAGCTCAACCGCCCCATTGACGTTTTCGTAGTTTACTACAGCTGGTAATGTCATAAATATGTGGATATTTATTGAATTATGGCGTCAAAAGCCAACAGCTTCCATAATGTGACCGCACCATTTATCGAACCACTCTAAAGGTATCTTCGCCAGACCGGGAATGGCGAGGTAAATTTGCTAACACCTAAAGCGGATCGCGAACTTTCCAAAGGTTTAGAAGAATTGAAGCCGGTCACTGTACTTCAAGTTGATTCAAGCGATTGAGCAACGTCATTACGATTTTGCTGGAAACTTACCTAAGGCTTGAGCGTATACTTTTACGGAGCACGCCAATCGAAACCTGTTGGCAGACTATAACTCACCCAAACGATTTCTCAGGTAGCGGCTTAGGAGTAATGTCCCTCGAGGATAGAGATTGCCTAACTTGCCTTCTCATGGATAGAGTAATTTTACACAAGCCGCTAATACCCCTCTAGTAAGCGTGGATTTGGAAAATGGCTGAAAGACTCGCTCATCCAAGAGCGCCCTCCTGAATTATACGCCTGCGAGGTTTGTGGCCAGTACGATTCCGATAATGAGCGATGGCTAAATTGCGAACATTGACTCAAAGTTCACGACCAAATTCTTTCCTTGAACAATGAGGAATCCGGGGAAAAGACCATCTGCCCAGCCTTCGATCCGAGAGACGCCGAGCCCAAAGAATAATCCTGATAAACTTCCGATCAAAAGATTCGCCTCGCTGCGGTTAGCTCTTCCCAGTAGCGTGATCCTATGAATTCCCTCATTCGTATTTCACTCAATATCTCGGCAGCGGTTTTCATGATCGCCGGCACTACCCCGATCGCAATTGCGGGCCATCATGAAGAGCCTATCATCGAGGTTCGGGTGTATAAAATAACGGCCGGCAAGATGGATGAGTGGGAACGCTTTTTTCAGGACAAGCTGGTTGAGCCGCAGGAGCGAGCGGGAATGAAAATAATCGCCGCTTACCGCGTGCTCGAAGATGAAAACCTTTTCGTTTGGATGCGCCAGTTTTCCGGCAAGACCAATATGGCGACTGAGCGAGCAGGGTTTTACGAGAGCGACCAATGGCGGAATTCTCTCCGTCCAGAGCTACGGGAAAAGGGTTTGGTCGAAAAAGTAGAAGTGGTGTACACCGTTTCACCTAGCAAGTTGTAAACAGTGTCTTTGGTCTCGTTTGAAAACGTAGGCGCATAACGTCCATGAGAAGCCACTCGATCCCGCCCGAGTAACAAAAGTAAAACTACGCTAAAGCTCTGCTAAGACAGCGTTACCAAGACGAATCGCGCCCGTCGATTTGAAAGAGCTTGGCTCTGGCGCTCATCCGTCTTGAGATCGTCTAAGCGAAAACAAGGTACTAATTTTCTACGATCGCAGCGAATCCGGTATCTTCGAAGGCGGTCAATGTCTGAATCGAAACATTGCCGTATGCGGTCAATTCAGCGAGGCAATGGACCGCTTTTTTCGCTTCGTCCGCACTCATTACGAGAACCCCGTCGTAGGGCCCTAGGGTCCAATAATGGCCCTCTATAGTAACTCAGGCTTTTTCAGCGGCTTGGTCGAAAGCATGGGCCTGATCGACCGACTTTTTGATATTGTGCGCTCCCTGCTCTGTGAAGCGAATGAGACTTTTGTAAGTTGCCATGCGATTTTGGTGTTGAAGGGTTTAAACATGAGTCTCCGTTTGTCATGATTGTGTACAAGTTCGCTGGTAAAACAAAAAAATTCCCTTAAAACAGCCGTTTTTCTCGGAACGTCTTGCCGTGCTCAAATAGGAGTCGCTCAAACTCTCAGCAGCCCCGCAAGTGGACATCAAACACGGAATAGTGGACAATCGTTTCACGGAATCAATGATGGACGAAAATTGATGCAAAAGCGGGATTAATACTGTAAATTTAAACTAGGCTTCAAGTCAGGCGATCAGCCTTGATACCTCACAGAGTAATCTTAGATTCACGCTAAAAAATGTCCCGATATTACAAGGTTTCCTGCCTCTCCCTTTTTACAACAGTCTTGACCATGGCCGATGAAGCAGTCGATTACAGCCGTGACGTTCTCCCAATTCTGAGCGAAAACTGCTTTGAATGCCACGGTCCTGACGAAAATACCCGAGAAGCGGGTCGACGCTTGGACACTGCCGACGGAGCT
>JAYZHU010000110.1:0-9239 GCA_036166175.1 Verrucomicrobiota bacterium
TATTTCGTTACAGGGCCTAAACCTGCGGTCCTTAATCTACTCAGATCTTACGGGGTTACGGCCATCGAAAAAGTGGATACGATAATGCACAGTCTCGCTACCTTGCTGATCGACCAGAATGGCGAAATCCTGATGCGTTCGGATAAGAGCGCCTGGGAGCCTGAAGCCTTTCTAGAAAAGCTTGAGTCCCTCCCAGGAACCTAGCTGCATTCAGCCGATTGGGCCTCTACTCGGGCTGCGTTTTGAATAGGTCCTTGACCCATTCTTTCAGGCCTTCGACTCCCTCCATGCCCTGGGTAATCAATACGTAGATTACGAAGGTGTAAAGGGCTATGGCTGCTACCCCAAAAGCGGTAGCTACCATGCAAAATAGCCCATCCTCCTCTGAGAGCCCGACCCCAATTAGAAAGATGACAGCTGCGGGTAAGGTGTTGGTTGTAGGGATTGGAACCGTCATCAACATCGCCATTACCACAACAATGAAACTCATGAAACGGGATCCGAATGGGCTGCTGATCCATTTGAGACGAGGATGAACCAGTTTTTCGATTCTAGTCAGCCAGCGAGCGGCTCCCCCAATCGCTTTTTCCGCGAAATCCCTTGAGAACTTCTTCTTGGAGGCCCATTTGGGAAGCCAAGGCCGATGTCGGCCTGCCAGCATTTGTAGTCCGAGAGCGATAAAAAGAATCCCGAACGGTGTCGAATACCCCGCTGCAGGAATAGGTAGGGCACTAGGAAGAGACAGAATCATCAGCAAGAGTCCGAAGCCTTGCTCCTCGACGTTGTTTACGACCTTTTGAAGGCTGACGCTGGGAGACTTATGTTCGCCAAGAGAACGGCGGAGATTTTCGGATAAGGATCGTTTCATTGGTAGAATTCGAATGATTCTGTAGAAACCGAATCGTTCTACCTATCGTCAGATCTCGAGGCCAACTGAGCCTTGTAAAGCTTTTCCACCACGCGAATAAGCGACGGGATCGCCTCTACCATGCTGTCTCGACAGGCTTCATAGGCAGATAGATCCATGCCGAACGGATCGGGGATTGCGATGCTCACTCCCTCTCCGATGAATTCCCGCATCAAAAATACGTTGGACGGCGCCGGTTCTAGCTGCAGCGATAGCAAGGCAAGGTGCGAATCGGTCATTCCAAAAAAAGCCAATGCGGATTCGGCCATGGAACTAGAAAGCCCTTGGCTGCGATGATTCTGAATATCCACGCCGACTTTGGCCATAGCTCGAACTGAATTGGGGTTGGCTGGTTGCCGATCGAAGACGGATACGCCCGCGGAGGATACTTTGAGCGACCGCAAAGGCTCGGTCTGGGCTTCTAGGGCATGCCGAAAGAGCCCAGCCGCCATAGGGCTGCGGCAGGTATTCGCCGTGCAGACAAAAACAATATCATCGCGCAAATCGGCCATCGTTCTAACCCTTAGTCCTTAGCGGAGCCGTGTAAACAATCGATTGCGGACGCGGGCATTCTTCGCTCAACCGGACTGAATCGCTGTTTTGTAGATTCGTGGAACTCGCTTGGTCACCGAGCAGAGCACCTCCCATGGAATCGAGTCGGCCCATTCGCTAAAATCTTCCAAACGTATTTCCGCGTCGCCCTGGCGACCAATTATCGTGACCAGGTCTCCGCTAGCGACGGTCTGATCGATCTTGGTTACGTCTACAATCGTTTGATCCATGGTAACTCTGCCCAGAATTGGACAGCGTTGCCCGTGGATAATCACTTCTCCACGATTGCTTAATTGCAGAGGAACACCGTCTCCGTATCCCGCGCAAACGATGGCAATACGGCTTCCCCGGTCCAGGATATGTGACCTGCCATAGCTGATGCTAGCTCCTTTCGGTAGCGTTTTTGTAATCCCAACACGGGATTTGAACTCGAAGATTGGCGTTGTTTCCACGCTGCCTAGCATGGATTCGGGATAAGGGCGGATCCCGAATTGCAACAGGCCGATTCTAGCCGCGTTGTAAATGCTGTCGGGTGCGAATGTGGATATCCCAGCACTGTTGTCAGCGTGTATCAGCAAACTTTCGACCGGCAGCCAATCGGCTCGGGCAATCGTTTCGATGAATATTTTCCTTTGTCTACGCGTAAATTCAGGATCGCCGTCCGCGCTCGCGAAGTGCGTGTAGATTCCGTGGAGGCTTACTCGAGAAGCGTCCCTGAAAGCCTGGAAGAGCTCATCGGCATATTCGTGCCAAATGCCTAGCCGCCCCATGCCCGTATCGATTTTCATGTGAGCCTTGAGATTCGCGTTTTCGCGAGTCGCTCGAGCATCAAGTCTTTCTAGCTCTTCGACAGTCGATATAGTTGGAATCAAATCGTATTCGAAAAGCTGTGATTCTTCTTCTTCAAGCGTCGCTCCTAGAACGATTATCGGCCAGCCGGCTCCGATCTCCCTGATTGTAGAGGCCTCGGCAACGTTGGCGACTGCGAACATGTCCACTCCGGCCTGCATCAGCCTGGCAACCGTTTGTTGCATGCCGTGCCCATACGCGTCTGCTTTGACGACGGCTATATATCGGATGCGTTTAGCAAGCGCGGATTGAATTGACTTCAAATTCCGCTCCAGTCCGGCGAGATCGATCTCGGCCCAGCAGCGAAAAGTTGTGGGGTCGGATTGGCTCATCGGGATAAATTGTCAGAAGTACGGGCTTTGGGTATCCACTTGGCGAATTCAGAGCTTCTAAGGCGTAGCAGCTCGACGTCCAGAGCAGGGTTCAGAAGCTGGGTAAATCCAGGTTCGCGGAAAACGTTTTCAGGCAGATAAGGGAGTTGGGTAAACGGTTTTGCCGGCTGGGCCCAAGAAGGGAAATTCGTCAATGTGTATATCCGGCCTGAGTAGGCTTCCAGAGACTCATTGGAGATCAGTTTTACCTCTCCGATCTCTTCGCTTTTGCGCTCAATCGCATTCCAACTATTGCGGCGGGCATCAGTGACCAAAAGGAAGTCGCCCTCTTCTTGGCTGCCTACCAGTTCAGCCCCTATCTGTAAGCTAGTGAAGGAATAGATTGAAACCTTGTCTAGAATTCCGGTTGCTTGCCAGGCCCGAATGCCCATGGCTGCTGTACGAAGACCAAGCATCGATCCAGGACCGGCACAGTAGGCGATAGCTCTTAGCTCGTCCAATTGTAGATCTATTTCAGAGAGGAGGTCGGAGATTGAGGAAAAGAGGGCCATCGATGCATCCTCTAGATTCACTACGGTGGCCAAGCTACCTGTGGTATCGAACGCTGATACGCAAAGGCGTTGGGAGGCGCTGTCGATCAAAAGAAGTCGATTTGTCTCTGGCCCAGGTTCCATCGTCAACAATGAGTCCCCATGGTCCATGGCTCTCAAGATGAAAATGAAATCAGAACAGGATAATGCGTGGGAATGGCCCTTTGTAGAGCGGCTGGAAGGGGTCTCCTAAATGCGTTGACCCAGACGATTTTTATCTACTAGTGTCCGCGGATTTTTCCAAAAACGCTTTCAAGCATACTGTACTACCTTTGTGAAAATCGACCTGCAAGACGTCACTGACACTAGAAAAACGCTCGCCGTCACGTTTGATGCGGACGAAGTAGCGGCTGAAGAAAAGAGCCTACTCTCCCAGTTCAAAGGGATGGCGAAAATACCTGGGTTTCGACCAGGCAAGGCTCCTGAAGGCGTTGTTCGTAAGAAATTTGCCAAAGAGATCGCTGGCGAATTGAAACAGCGGGTGACCGCGAAGGCCTATCGGGATGGCGTGAAAGAGGCAGGCGTAGATCTGATTAATCCAATTGATATCAAAGAAGGAGAGATCGTTGCGGGGCAGGAAGCCAATGTTACCTTCACTATTGACATACGGCCCGAGTTTGAGTTGGGCAAATACAAGGGTTTGGAGCTGACCGGCTTATCGGAAGAGGTGGAGGATAGCGATGTCGACAAAGCCATCGAAGAGATTAGGAAGGAAAAGGCGGAATTCGCTCCGGTGGAAAGGGAAGCCGAAGAGGGCGATTACGTGAAATTTTCTCATGAAGGCAGCATTGATGACCAACCGATTAGCGAGATCGTCGAGGATAAGCCAGTTTATGCTAAAATGCCTCAAACTTGGGAAGAAGTTGGTGGAGAACAGGGGCTGATTCCAGGTTTGGGAGATCAATTGCAAGGGCTGAAAACAGGGGACAAACAAGATCTGGAAGTCGAATTCCCTGAAAATTTCAATGTTGAGCAACTTCAGGGGAAAAAGGCGGTTTATTCTGTTGAAATCCTAGAAGTTCGAGAGCGGAAGCTGCCAGAGATGGATGAAGCCTTCTTCGAGTCCAAACAAGTAAAGGATTTGGATGAATTAAAGGAACGGGTTTCCGGTTGGATCAAGGGTCGCAAAGAGCAAGAGCGTCGGGCCGACTTGAGAAGGCAGGTGACAGAAAAACTACTCGCTCAGGTTGACTTTCCGCTACCGGAGAGCCTCTTGGATATGGAGACGGAAAATAGCATGCGCCAGGTAGTCATGGAGAATGTTCAGAGGGGCGTGGCTCAGGAAGATCTAGAAAAGAATAAGGAAGATATTCATGCCCAGTCGCGAAAGCAGGCGGAGAGCCGAGTGAAGCTTCAACTCACGATCGAGAGCGTGGCGGAAAAGGAGGAAATCGAGGTTACCGACCAGGATATGAGCCAATTTATCTTTAGCCAAGCGTATCAGAGCGGTCAAAAGCCCGATCAGTTCGTTAAAGAGCTAAAGAAAGATCAAAATCGGTTGAGATCGGCTCAACGCTCTGTGCTTTTCGATAAGACGCTTGAATTCCTAGTCGACGAATCTAGCGTCCAGGAGTCGGGAGTTGAGACGCCGGATTCGCCGGAAGACTCCCAGTAAACAAATTTAAATACAAGCCGTGTCATACTATCTGCCGCATATTATCGAGAATACAGGCCGCGGGGAGCAGTCGATGGATATCTATACCCGCCTGCTCAAGGATCGCATTATTTTTATTGGAACTCCAATAAATGACGAGATCGCTAGCGCCATTGTAGCCCAATTGCTTTTCCTGCAAATGGATGATCCAAAAAAGGACGTCCATATGTATATCAATTCGCCCGGGGGTGTGGTGACTGGTGGTATGGCGATATATGATACAATGAACTATCTGACCTGCGACGTCTCCACATATTGCATAGGGATGGCCGCGAGCATGGGTACCGTTCTGTTGGCCGCGGGGACCAAAGGGAAGCGGTTCGCGTTGCCGAACAGCCGGATAATGATTCATCAGCCGTCTGGCGGAGCGACAGGCCAGGCTAGCGACATTTCCATAGCTGCCAGGGAAATTATTCGCTGGAGAGAGAAGCTCAACGAAGTGCTTGCTGAGCGAACAGGCAAGTCGTCCGAGGAAATCAAAAAGGACTCGGATCGGGACTTTTACATGAGTGCCGATGAAGCCAAAGAATACGGATTGGTGGACGAAGTGATGAATCCTGAACCTGAATCAGACAAGAAGGACTGACCGAGTTCGGTGGAACATTTGAAATGGCTAAGTCGTCACGCATGACCCTTTGCTCTTTTTGCGGGAAATCCCAATCGGAAGTTCGCAAAATGATTGCTGGACCGGGTGTATACATCTGCGATGGCTGCGTTTCCGTCTGCAAAACTATAATCGATCGCGAGCTGGGGCGGGAAGATGGCGACGAAGCTTCCGATGAGAATGTTCCGGTATTCAATCTGATAAAGCCATCGGAAATCAAAACCGTGCTCGACGATTATGTAATTGGCCAGGAACACGCGAAGAAGGTTTTGTCGGTAGCTGTTTACAATCACTATAAGCGATTGAGTTTCGAGGTTGAGCGAATCACTGAAGAGCAACTGCTGAATCCAGGCAATGAATACAAGGACGTCGAGATCGAGAAGAGCAATATTCTTCTCGTTGGCCCGACGGGATCGGGAAAAACCTTTTTGGCCAGAACTCTGGCTCGAATCCTTGACGTGCCTTTCGCGATTGCAGATGCGACGACGCTCACCGAAGCGGGCTATGTTGGCGACGATGTAGAAAACATCGTCCTAAGATTGCTGCAAGCGGCCAATTACGATGTCGCAAAAGCCGAGTGCGGGATCATCTATGTGGATGAGATCGACAAGATTGGGCGGAAGACAGACAATGTGTCCATAACGCGAGACGTTTCTGGCGAAGGGGTCCAGCAAGCCCTGCTGAAGATACTTGAAGGTACCGTCTGCAATGTGCCACCGCAAGGGGGACGCAAACACCCGAATCAGGAATACGTGCAGATCGATACGTCAAAGATTCTCTTCGTTTGTGGAGGCGCATTCGTCGGGCTCGATGGAATTATCAAGAAGCGCTCAAAAGGGATCGCCCTTGGTTTCGGAGCTGAAATAGCTTCCGAGCTCAAAGGCGAGGAGATCATGCAGCAGATCGAACCGGAAGATCTGGTCAAGTTCGGCATGATCCCAGAGTTCATCGGGCGCCTGCCAGTGGTTTCTGTGCTGGACCAATTGAGTGTGGGCGATTTGCAAAACATTCTGCTGAGCACTAAGAATTCTCTCATCAAGCAGTATTCCAAGCTGTTTGCTATGGACGGTGTTAAGCTCCGCATCACGCGTGATGGCGTGCGGGCAATCGCGGAAAAGGCGATCGAACTCAAAACAGGAGCTCGAGCGCTGCGTTCGATTATGGAAGGCATTACCTTGGATGTTATGTACGATGTACCGTCACGCGAAGATGTTAGCGAAGTGGTGATCGACAGGGGTGTCGTTGAGGGCCGCAAAAAGGCCCAAATCAAAAAAGCCCGTCTCCCGAAACAGGACAAGAGAGACGAGGGCCAAGAGAAAAAGGAAACTGGCCAGGAGAAAAAAGACGCAGCTTAAGCGTTTTCTTGAACTCTTTTTCCTAAGAGCGATAATAGCCTCCGAGAAGCGACACTCGTTTCTCTAGCTTCTCAAGATGCGGAGCTAGTTCCGCGAATAAGGTCCATTGTACAGGCACAACTCGAGTAGTTGCAACCGTAGCCTAGTCCCGAAACCATAGACTAGCGAGCAACTCATTTCGGAAAGGTTACCGAAATGAGTTGAAATGGCGTCGCTGATCACTGCCACAGCAATCGGCTCTCCGGTTTGGTGGTGTCGCTAATTTCTTGATCCATTAATGAGGAAAGCCATCATACGATTTCCGAAAGTAAGCGGCAGATAGACAATGGGCATTTTATTACACAGAACAGAATCGGGGCTGGTTGCTTCGCGTGATGGTTCATTTGGCTTTTGGAAGGGGGATTGGGACTCCTTATTTAGAGGCGCAGATGCCCGAAACGAGCTTGAATCGTTCATACCAGACCAGAATGAATCGGCTCGAATCGCTTGCCAAGACTCATTGCTTCCACCTATTGGATCGCAAGAAGTTTGGGCTTCCGGCGTCACTTACTATTCCAGCCGTTTGGCTCGCATGGAGGAATCGAAGAGCGCGGGAGGAAGCGATTTCTATGCGGCGGTGTATAACGCGGATCGTCCTGAGCTATTCTTCAAATCGACTCCTGAACGGGTGCGTGGGCATGGGCAATCGGTTCGCATACGCGAGGATTCTTCTTGGGATGTTCCTGAGCCGGAACTAACATTAGCGATAGGTAGCGATGGCTCGATTTTTGGATACACAATCGGAAACGACATGAGCTCGCGAAGCATCGAAGGAGAGAACCCCCTTTATTTACCCCAAGCCAAGTCCTATACTGGAAGTGCTGGGCTTGGACCATGCCTATGCCTTTTGGATACGCCGATTCCTGCCGAAACGAAAATCCGATTGTCGATTGAGAGGAACGGCTCAACAGCCTTTGAAGGGGAAACCCAGCTTAGCGAAATGAAACGAAAGCCCGAGGAATTGGCCGCCTACCTTTACCGGGAAATGGATTTTCCAAACGGATGTTATTTGATGACAGGCACCGGCATCGTTCCCGGAACGGATTTTTCGCTGCAATCGGGGGATTGCATATCGATTTCCATCGATCAGCTTGGTTCGCTCGTTCAATCAGTAGAGTAGAAAAATTTTTGCGAGGGAAACTGTGTTAATGAAATTGCTGCAATTTTTCAGGAAAGTCGCCCTTCTTGAAGGCATTTCCCTGATTGTTCTCATGGGAATCGCCATGCCGCTAAAGTACATTTGGGATCAGCCAGAAGCGGTGAGAATAGTCGGTTGGATTCACGGTATCCTTTTTGTAGTCTATATTTGGATGCTTTTGCGCGTCTGGATAGGTAGGAGTTGGCCATTCAAACGAGTGAGTATCGCAGTTATTGCGTCTTTGGTCCCATTCGGGACGATGATCTTCGATCGATCCCTCAAGCGAGAAGCGGAAGAGTTGAGCAGTGCCTAGCGGGCGTAGATTGTGAAATTCCCGAAAGAGGAATTTTCACGAAGAGTTTCGAATACCTCGCGCTGTTTATCATCCAGGATATCCAAAGTTTGCTTATCGGCCCGGGCTCTGGCTTCCTCCATGGCTTCAGGTTCCATGATGCCTGAACTCATTCCCATAGCTTGAACATAGTAGATGGCGAAAACCTCATCTTTTTGGTTTTCGCTTAATCCTAGTTTTGCGGCGATTTGGTTCAGCTGAGCGGTCGCCATAATTTCGCTACGGGAAGCGTCCTCTTGAGCCCTCATTTCGTCGTATTCGCGAATTTGATCGGGGTCGAGAATCTCAGCGGCGAGATCGTCTATATCCTTTTGTGTGATCATCGGAGTGTCCGTGTCGCTGGAAGGTTGTGGTTCGTTGGGCCCGAACCGGGTGGGCATTTGCATCATTCGCATCCGCATGATCTCTTCGAGCTTCGCCCTTTGGAAGTCGGTTAGTTCTAGCCTGGTCGCAACCACGTCTAGCTGCTGTTTGACTTGCCGCGTCATCATCTCCCCGAAGCTTTCGATAGAGGAGCCCCTTCTTCGGATAGTCTGATCGCCTGCTTAGTTCCGTGCCTCTGGGGGTTAGCTCCGCTACCTCGGAAGGGGATTTTTCCATTCGGGCCAGCTCGTTCTCCAGTTTTGCGTTTGCCGTTTGCAGTTTTGCGACGGTGTTGGCCAGTCGGGCGATCTCTTGCTGCTGTTCGCGAGGCTCCACATATCGGCCTCTGTTCGGTTCAGAGGAAAGCGAGCGGATGATCGAATTCGCGGCGAATCCAGCAATAAACACAAGATTGATCAGGAGAAAGCGAAGAGCGAAACGGGACTTAAAATCGGGAATGGTTAGAAGATTTGGTTAATGAAAGGGGTATTAAACACGTCTTAG
>JAYZHU010000111.1:0-11268 GCA_036166175.1 Verrucomicrobiota bacterium
GCGAGATTCGTATTGGTAACCGACTTAGAGACGGGAGCGATTTCCCTCAAGAAAGAAGAGGGAGTGGTTAAAAGTCCTCCTAGCAATAATGAACCTCTCTGGTCCAAGGCGATTACCGCTGGAATCGAACTGGGGAATCCTCAAGGTATTTTCGCAGTAGATGAAGCGATCATTCCTTATCCGAATCCTTGGAAACGTCGCATCAGACCCGTGGCCATAGACTTCTTCCCGGACGGGGAAGCGGTGCTGGTGACGTTTGATGGCGACGTATACAGACTGTCGGGGCTTGCTGGAGACAACGGTCAAATTAATTGGAGACGAATCGCTGCGGGCTTCAACGAGCCACAATCCGTTCGTATCAGAGACAACGACATATTTGTATTCAGCCGGTTAGGAATAACCCGGCTGCTTGATAGGGATCTCGATGGGGAAACTGACTTTTACGAGATGTTCTGCAACCAATTTACCCAAAGTGCGGATACACGAGATTATCCCATGAGCCTAGCGCTAAGGCCGGATGGCAGTTTTGTTATAGCCAAGGGAGGGCAACAGGTAAATGCCAGGTCACCACATAGTGGCAGAGCGATGACAGTTTCGGCCGATGGTGAGCAGGTAGAATATTTGGGATACGGGTTACGCAATGCCTATATTTCATCACATCCGACAAAGGACTTAATAACAGCGAGTGACCAGCAAGGCCATTGGGTGCCTTCGACGCCATTTTTGGTTATTCGTGAACAGCGATATTTTGGATACGAGCCCGGCGCTCCTGAACGGGAAACGCCCATTCATCCACCTGCGCTATGGATGCCCCATCGGGTTGTTCAATCGGGTATCGAACAGCTTTGGCCGATGCACGGAAAAATGGGGCCATTGAAAAATTCAATTCTCTATATCGAGTACAAGAAGCCGAGCCTCTTCCAAATCTTCGTCCCGGAAGACGAAGACTTCACGCAAACGGCAGGGATTCCTCTATCGATTACATTCGAAACGCCCATTCTGAAAGGAGCTATAAACCCAATCGACGGCTCCCCCTATCTAGTGGGCTTTCAGATTTGGGACTCAGTCGCCAGCAGGTTGGAAGGTCTTTGCCGAATACGCGTTCTAGATAGAGCCAATGAACGGCCCGTCGCTGCAGACGTATCAGAAAACGGAGTGCTACTCGAATTCGATCAGACGTTAGGGCTTGAGCGCTCTCTAGATCCAGCCAATTACCAAATAAGCAGTTGGGAATACAAGCGCACCAGCGAGTATGGATCCCCTCAGTTTAAAGCGGACGGTTCGCCGGGCGTAGACGAATGGTTTGCCCATTCAGTGCATCTGTCTAAAGACAGGAAGTCCGTATTTTTGGCCATCGAAGATGTCAGAGAGACCATGCAATTAGAAGTTCAATACAATTTGTTTGGGAAATGGATGCCCGTTTACTTCACGGTCAACGAATTAGTCGCCACGAAACTGCCTAGAGATGATTTCGAGCGAATGAACTTCAAGAAGCTGTTCACTTCTGAACCTGCCCCACGTGAGAAGGCGACTCTCAGTTCGATCGTTTCAATAGCGAGGGGACAACAACTTTATACCCAGATGGGTTGCGTTGGCTGCCATTCGATCGATGGCGCAACCGAGGGTCGAAGCGGTCCGACTTGGCTGGGGGCCTATAAGAGCCGTCGTACGCTCAAGGATGGTAGCCGAGTGAGAGTAGACGAAGAGTATTTGCGAACCTCGATACTGGATCCTTCAGCTGTCGTCACAGAAGGCTACGACGGTCAAGAAGCTGGAATGCCCTCGTATAGAGGCATCCTCTCTGACGAGGATGTGGAATCGCTGGTTTTGTTTATCCGTTCCCTAAGATAGGGAATTGACTAGAGCCGCCCAGCTGCCCACTGAAGTCCTCTACCTACGATCTCTTGGAATTGAGGATTGGCGATCGTTTCATTGGTGTGGCCGAAGCTAGTTCCGAATACTCGGGCCTCGCCATATTGGTTGGTCCAGAAAACAGGATGCGCTTTGCCCGTCTCTTCGCTAACACCGGTGCCTAGTGTAGTCGCGTTGGGCCACAACTTATCAATTATATAAAGCTCGTCCATAGGAGAGACCCAGTCTTGAGGGAATCCCTCCATGATAGGATGGTTCGGTTCTGTGATAGTGACGGGGTAGTGGCTCTGATGATCGTGGCTCTTCGTCGTTACCCCTAAGAACTCCCGCCACAGGTTTTCCTCCGTCGCTCGGTAGGTATGCATAGCGCAATGTATTACAACCGCCGATACTCCTTGTTTGTGACCTGAAACGATCTTCGAAATGTATTCGGTATCTTTGGTATTGGCGAAACACTGATTGTGAACAACGACATCATATTCAGCTGCCCAATTGGGGCTTTCGAAAAGTTTTGACTGGAAGTCTCTTGCATCGCCGCCTTCGTGCACGATAGTCCAATCGACTTCGGCGAACTTGGAAATCCCCGTCGTCAATTCCTGCTTCTGAAAATCATAGTCATGACAACACCCGCCGGTGATCAGCAGAGCGTTGATTGGAGCTTCTCCTTTGGGAAGCGAGCAGCCAGCTACGGCAAAAGCAATGATGGGTATTGGGAGGGCGAGTAAACGGTGGCTGGAAAGATTCATTTTATTTTGCTGAGGTTGTTTGCCCCTATAGGATAGGCTTTACCTATTTTGCCAAGCATCGAGACGAATGATATTCGGTTTTTCGTTCTGATGCCACCGCAACTAATTGGGCTGATCTTTTGTACGAACGACAGAAGCCTTTGTCGAGAGGGGTTTTACAGTGGACAAAATAGGTCCGAAATGGCAATATTTGCAAAGGAAAACGCTAGATCTGCAATGCCAAATTAGGGAAATTGAGCGATACCATCCTAAACATCGAAGAAGAGAAAAGAAGACGGAGCAAACCCCCGATTGGTGGAAGATTGACAGAAGAGCATCGGGGGTTGCGGAAACGGCAAAACGTAATCGATGTATTTAAAATATTATACATTATTTGGAGATAAGACACACCGAAAATCCAATACCAAATCACCACCCGAAATATTAAATCGAAAGGAATATAGTCATGTCACCAAGCGTAAAAGATATGATTGGATAGCCCATCGAAACCACCTATGGAGTAGTTGGAAGAGTCATGGATTCTCTATTCGACGATCGCCATTGGCGGCTGCAATACTTGGTAATCGACACAAAGAATTGGCTGCCAGGAAAGCCCTCGCTAATCGATATCGGCTGGACGGAATCCTTCGGCTGGGAAACCAAAACTGCGAACGTCCATCTGACGAGGAAGCAAATCGAAATGGCTCCTCGATTCGATCCCTTCGACCCGGTCAATGAAGATGAAAACCACAAGCTTTACGACTATTACGGAAAGCCGCGCGATTGGGAGACGCCGGCAGCACCGTTATTCTGGAATGGATGCAACCGTTTGTGGTTTAAAGTGAAAATGGCGCGCGGTGATTAACACTGCGCGCTTTTTCATAAACTGCAGAAGGGTGGGACTTTGAACATCATTGAAGGGAGTGATTTGGCCTCTCGCCTCTTTACTAGCCGTAAATTCGGTCCCGACTGCTATGGCAGGCGAGTTGGACGGAAACTTTCGTATTTGGAACGAGTTCAAGCTCACGGAATATTTTAGAGACCGATGGACTACCTTTACTTGGGCAGAAGACCGGTTTGTTGACGATGCCTCGCAGGTGGATCTTTGGCTTTACCTAAAGGACATTGTCAGAACGTCTGATACCGGGAACTGGAGCCTCAGTTTTGGATGCTAAACAATCGTCTGGCGGATGGAATTCTCAATCCAGATTGGAACTCGAGCTCAATCCTAGGTGGCACCTGGGAAACAATTCTAAAGTCGCCCTAAGAAATCGAGTTGAACTGCGATCTTTGGAGAGCCTCGACTATGCTGAAAGCCTTGTCTCCCGTAATCGGAAAACCTGGGCCCGCAGCATCCAGGGCTCTCAGCGACTAAGGCGTATCGAGATTTCCGAGGAGCTATTCTATGATTTCAAGTCGGGGCGTATAAACGAAAGTCGATTTAGACCGGCAAATCTTTTCTTTTCTGTGGGAAGGAGGACATGGGCAAACGTGTTTACCCAGTTCAGGTCCAGACGACACCCGAACGGGAGGAACTGGGAGCATGGACTTATCTTGGGTTTCGGACTGCAAATGCGGCCTTGGCGTTAACGAGGAGATTGACCTCTGATGACCAACCCGAATGATGAGACTACAATTGAAACGTTTTTGCCGATGAAGACCTTTATTACTGCCGCCACTTTCTCTTCATCAATTTCGCTATTTGTCGCCCTTCTAAACGCCAATACGGAAGAAGGCCCCTTCATGGCTAGCGGCATCAAAATTGGAGAGGTTGAGCAAACATCGGCGATCATCTGGGCTCGGCTAACCGAAAATGAAAGCTATCGATTGGATGGAAGGGAATGGGAGAAGGACGATGAAGCCCTTCCTGCCGGATTGGGTATTGGGGACATGCAATACAGCGCCGCTGGAAGCGAGGGAGATGTTCGCATCTCATATTGGCCGACACAGAGCCCTGCCGAGGAAGCCAGACTACAATGGATGCCGGTAAACCCGAAGGCCAATTTTTCAGTCAAATATAAGTTGGAGAATCTGAAACCAAATACTGAATACAATTTAAGAATCGAAGGCCGTCCCAACGATGGAGATTCGTCTTCAGTGGAGGTTTCGGGAAACTTTAAGACAGCTCCTGGCGGAGACGAGGCCGCGCCGGTTAAATTCGTCCTCGTGACCTGCCATGATTTTCCGCGGCGAGATGATCTCATCAATGGTCACTACATTTATCCATCTATGCTGGATCGAGTTGATCCAGACTTCCTGGTTCACGCAGGCGATATCGAATACTACGATAAGCCTGGTCCCTGGGCGAAAACCGAAGCCTTAGCCTACTACAAGTGGGATCGGCTATTCGGGCTTCCAAACTTCCGGGAATTCTATCGCCAGGTTCCGTCCTATTTCATGAAGGACGATCACGACTTGCTCAAGAATGACAGTGTGCCAGGGGACATTTATGGAGAACTCACTTGGGACCGAGGCATCGAAATATTCAATGAGACCTTCCCGATGGGCGAGCTTCCATATAGAACCGTTCGCTGGGGCAAGGATCTGCAGATTTGGCTGATGGAGTCGCGGGAATATCGGAGCGCCAACAGAAGCCCGGATGGCCCTGATAAGACCATTTGGGGGAAAGCGCAAAAAGAGTGGTTCTTCGATACTTTTGCCAATTCTGACGCGACTTTTCGAATAGTGATCAATCCAAACCCAATCGTTGGGCCGGATCGGGAAAAAAAGAAAGATAATCATGCCAATTCGAATTTCACCTATGAGGGTAACGAACTCCGGGAATTTATAGGCAGCCAGAAAAATGCCTTCATACTCAATGGCGACCGCCACTGGCAATATGTGAGCGTAGATGAGAAAACCGGAGCTCGCGAATATTCTTGCGGAGCGGGTTCAGACATTCACGCGGGAGGGTTCAAGCAATCGCTCAGGTCCCCCGAGCATCGCTTCTTGAGAATCAAGGGAGGTTTTCTGAGCGTAGCGGTGGAGCGGGACTCAGGCAGCCCCAGAATAAGTCTCAGACACCATGACGTACATGGTGACGTCGTGAATGAAGATATCTTCCTGAGTAATCATTAGGAAGCGGTGGAATACCGGTCAGTCGCTAAAGCAAACGAGACGCTGATCGCTTCCAATCAAGAGCTTGTCGCCCAACACAATCGAGAAAGTAATGATTGGCTCGAAAAGGGGAGTACTCGGAAACTTCACCTAATCTTTCTTCAGTGAGCTTGGTGGAGAAAACCGCGCTTTCTCCTTTTGTCACTCTCTCAAGCGAATCGTTCATACCGAAACTTGAATTGACGAACGGAAAATCGGGGATTTGACAATCACGCTTTCGCGTTTACATGTCCAAATCTCCATCGGAAACGAGGAAGTTACTCGGTAAGTTCAACGTCTATAGCCCCGAACTCGTATAAAACTATGAATAGAAGAACATTCGTTAAAGGCAGCGCGGCTGCTAGCAGCTTTATGATCCTGCCAAACTGGGTCATAGGTAAATCGCCATCTCCAAATGGAAAGCTCAACATCGCCCAGATAGGGGCGGGTGGCCGTGGTCGCTCCCATGTCGTTGGCTACCAGAATGAAAACCTCATTGCGTTTTGCGATGTCGACGATGCCAGAGCGGCTCAGACGTACGAGGAGCACCCGAAAGTTCCCCGTTTCAAGGATTACCGCAAGATGTTCGACAAGATCGCGGGCAAGGTCGACGCGATATCGATCGCCATTCCCGATCATATGCACTACCCGGTAGCCCGTTGGGCCCTCGAACAAGGGATCCACGTTTACTGCGAAAAGCCTTTAGTGCGGACGATTTGGGAAGCTCGCGAACTGAAAAAGGCCGCGGCCAAAGCCGGCGTTATCACCCAAATGGGTAACCAAGGGCATACCCACGAAGGGCTTCGCTATATTCAGGAGTGGACGAAGGCGGGCGTTATCGGCGATGTCGTCGAAGTCTTGCATTGGACGAATCGCCCGATTTGGCCGCAAGGAGAGATACAACGACGTAATGTGCGCGTTCCCGCCACCTTGGACTACGATCTATGGCTGGGCGTGGCGCCCAAGAAGTCTTTCGATGATAAGATCGTTCCCTTCGCTTGGCGCGGGTGGAAAGATTACGGTTGCGGGGCTGTTGGCGACATGGCTTGCCACATTATGGATTCGTCATTCACCGGACTGGATTTAGGGTTGCCCGTCGAGGTGGAAGCTGATGTCTCGGGATCGCATTCGGAAACCTTCCCCAAGGCCTCGACGATCAATTTCAAGTTCAAGGGCCGCAAGGCGCCCAAGGTGACTTGGATGTATGGCGATCGCTTGCCGGATCTTAATAAAATCGAGGGAGTCGAGCCAGACTTCTTTGCCAGGGAAACGCTCGCAAACGGACGCAAACGCCAGAAGAATACAAGCGGCACCTTCATAATAGGAACCAAAGGCTCGATTTGGACGGACACCTACAGTTCTTCCGTGCGTGTGTATCCAGATAATTACTTCAAGGGATTGCGAACCAATAAGGCTCTACCGCCTAAAACGCTTCCTCGCGTAAGAGGTGGTCCCTTCAAGGAATTTACCGACGCGATCAAGGCGGGCAAGAAGTCCGGCTCGGATTTCAGCTATGCCGCGGACTTTACCGAAACGGCCTTGCTCGGTCTGGTTGCCATGCAAGCGGGCGGGAAGATCAAGTACAATGCCAAGAGGATGCGTATCACTAACAACACGGACGCTAACAAGTACTTGGAAAGCCAATACGATTATAAAAAAGGTTTCATCCCTTCTTGAGCTAGAAGCGTGGAATCGTTGTTCAAACGAATTTGGTCGGGAGACACAGAAGCGGTTTCCGGTCTTTTCGTTGCATTAGCTGGCCACTAGAAAGCTCCGCCCTTACCTTCGTCGCCCCGTCTTTTCCCACCAGCCATTCGGCGGCGACCAGTCTTCTTCCAAGATGGCGGCGTGGTCGGATTCCAGCTTGGGCATGTCGACTTCCTTGATTGCCACTTCTTGCTCGGCGTACTTGATAGCATCGAAGTTGGGATTGGTGTAAGGGTAGGTGGCTCCGACTTCGTCGAGCCAGTCTTGAAGTTTGGCCTTAAGCGTCCCGGCCAGTTCCGGGTAGACGGATACCAGATCCCGTTTTTCTCCAGGATCGTTTCCAAGGTCATAAAGTTCGCTCCTCCTGTCCTCATAGTAGTAGATAAGTTTCCAATCGCCCTCGCGGATAATCGATGAGGGCTCTCCGCCTTGATTCCCATAGTGCGGGTAGTGCCAAAACAAAGCCCGCTCGTCGATGGCCTCTCCTTTGAGTAGCGGAACGAGGCTGACGCCATCGAGGTGCTGTTCCGGAATAGAGTCGATGCCGGCAAGTTCCAGGAGTGTGGGAAAGAAATCGGTACCGATTACGGGAGTGTCCGAGACCGCCCCGGGCAGCGGTCCATCCGGCCATTTGATGTAGAAAGGCTCGCGAATGCCTCCCTCCCACTGGCGGCCTTTGCCGCCACGAAAGGGCAGGTTGGATGTGGCTTTTCCGTCGCCTGCCGAGACGCCGCCGTTGTCCGAGGTAAAGACAATGATGGTATTTTCCTCGAGCCCCAGATGATCGAGCGTATCCAAGACCATGCCAACGGCATCGTCCATGGCCTCAACCATTCCCGCATAGAGGGGGTTGTCCTGGACTTGCCGCACCGGGGTGGTGCGGTCGATGATAAACCGGGTAGAGGCCATTGGACGTTCGCTGGCTTTTTTCTGGTACTTTTCCCAAAGGGTCTTGGTCGTTTGGATGGGCCCATGGACATTGTAGAATGACAGATAGGCGAGAAAGGGCTCATCCTTTTGGGATTCAATGAAATCGGCGGTTTCCTGGCCTAGGCGAAGGGGGAGATACTCGCCCACCTGGCCATCTTTCATTTTCGGGTTTTCATAGGGCGAAAAGTAGCCGCCTGGGGGGCTGCCTCGATGATGGCCTCCGATGTTAATGTCAAAACCATGATCCTCAGGAAAGGAGCCCTCATCTCCCAAATGCCATTTGCCGGCGAAGAATGTGGTATACCCGGCGGACTTGAATGCTTCAGCGAGGGTAGTGTCATCGTGAGGGAGACTCCACGTGTAGGCTGGCGGTAGAAGCCTTGTGTTGCGCTTCCAGTCCTCCTTTTCCTGGGCCCCAATCCAATTGGTGATGTCCAATCGGGCAGGATACTTACCGGTGACCAGACTGGCGCGAGAAGGGCTGCACACTTGGCATGTTGCGTACCCGTGGGTGAATCGCATGCCTTCGTTGGCGATTCGGTCGATGTTCGGACTCTCGTAGAACGAGCTGCCTTCGACACTTAAATCCCCACGGCCGAGATCGTCGGCGAGAATAAAGACGACGTTGGGCTTGCCCTCGGAAGAATGGGCTGCTGGTAGACAGATAATCAGCCAGCTGACTAAGAGTGATAGAGAGAGAAGGTGACGAGAAACTTGAGTCATAAGGAACTTAGGCGCATTTCCAATTGAATCGATCGAGAGACGCAATGCTGCAGGTAGAAGGAGCTCCCTGTTCTAAGCAAGGATTTCGTCGACGACGCGAGCATCTTCAACGCCGGTAAGGCGCACATCAAGGCCTTGATGCTTGAAGGAAAGCTGTTCGTGATCGATGCCGAAGAGATTCAGGATGGTGGCGTTCAGATCGCGAATATGAACCGGATCCTTGACGATATTATATCCGAAATCGTCGGTTTCGCCATACACCTTTCCTCCTTTTATTCCAGCTCCGCCCATCCATTTCGTAAAACACTTGGGATGGTGGTCTCTTCCGTAATTGGTTTCCGTGAGCGTGCCTTGGCAATAGATAGTGCGACCGAATTCCCCTCCCCAGATAACGAGAGTGTCGTCGAGCATACCCCGCTGTTTCAGATCGGTAACCAGGGCGTAGCTTGCCTGGTCGATGTCTTTGCATTGGTTGGGCAGGTCTTTGGGGAGGACACCGTGCTGATCCCAGCCTCTATGGAAAATTTGAGAAAAACATACGCCTTTCTCGGCGAGGCGCCTAGCTATTAGGCAATTGTAAGCGAAGGTGCCTGGCTTTTTGGAGTCAGGGCCGTAAAGATCGAAAATGTATTCCGGCTCGTCAGATAGGTCCGTCAGGTCGGGAACCGAGCTCTGCATTCTGAAAGCCATTTCATATTGCGATATTCGAGCGTGGGTTTCGGGGTCGCCGAATTCTTGATACAGGTCTTCGTTTATGGCTTTGACGCCATCGAGCATTTCCCGCCGAAGATCGCGGCTAACGCCATGCGGATTATTGAGATAGAGAACCGGATCGCCTTGAGACCGGAGACTGACTCCCTGATGCTCTGATGGGAGCGGACCGGCTCCCCACAAGCGGGAGTAAAGGGCTTGAGCCTCTTTGCGACCAGTCCAAGTGGAATTGAGAACCACGAAAGTCGGGAGATTCTCATTCGAACTTCCGAGGCCGTAGCTAAGCCAGGCTCCTAAACTTGGCCGGCCCGGTATTTGACTGCCTGTCTGTATATAGGTGATCGCCGGATCGTGATTGATGGCTTCCGTCCACATCGACTTTACGATGGCGATGTCGTCAGCTATCTTCTTGGTGTAGGGTAGTAGCTCGCTCATCCAAGCGCCGGATTGGCCGACCCGTTCGAAATCGTAGATCGTAGGAGCGACTGGGAAGCGCACCTGGGCGGAAGTCATGGTCGTCAGACGCTGGCCCTTGCGAACCGATTCAGGCAGATCCTTGTCGAACATGGCCCTCATTTCCGGCTTGTAGTCGTAGAGGTCGAGCTGCGAGGGAGCCCCCGACATGAATAAGTAGATGCCGCGTTTGGCTTTCGGGCGAAAGTGGGTAGTTGAGAGGAAGCCAGAGCTAAGTTTGGAAGCGCTGTCGCTCTTTCCCATCAGACCTGTTCCGAGGATGGAAGAGAGAGCCGCTAGACCTAATCCCTTGGCGGATTTACCAAGAAATTGGCGTCTGGTTTCCAGAGAAATGTATTCGTCGATTGGGTTCATATCGAGAAGATCAATACTTGCTGACGAAGGAATCCAAATTCATAATCTGATTCGCTACCATGGTTAGGGAGGCTAGTTCAATGGGGTCGAGCGAGGGATCCGGATTGGAATCGCCAAATTTGATCAGGGCTTCGGCGTCGGATCGCTTTTCGCTAAAGGAGGAACGGAATTTCCGATAGGAGGATTCCAGGATCGAATGATGTCGTTCGGTAGGCGCCGATCCAAACGCGAAGCGATACATAGCCTCGATTTGGACATCCTGACTGGATTGGTCGCTTTGCATGACCCTCTCCGCAAGCCGTCGGGCCGCTTCCACGTACTGCTTGTCGTTCATCAGTGTGAGGGCCTGCAAAGGCGTATTCGTTCTTTCACGCCGGACATTGCAATTCTCCCGAGAAGGAACGTCGAAAACCACAATATTTGGCGGCGGAGCCGTGCGCTTCCAGAACGTGTAGAGACTGCGTCGATAGAGGTTTTCGCCATGATCCTGGAAGAAGTGGGCCGTATTGCTGTCGGAATAGGCGACCGCGTTCCAAATGCCTCTAGGCTGATAGGGCCTTACTGGTGGGCCTCCGACTTGATAGTTGAGGCTTCCGCTAACAAAGAGGGCCTTGTCGCGGAGGACTTCGCCATCGAGCCTAAAACGGGGACCCCGGGCGAGGTAGCGATTATCCGG
>JAYZHU010000112.1:0-8547 GCA_036166175.1 Verrucomicrobiota bacterium
CTTGCTCATCGAACGAATATTCCAAAATTACTCTATGTCTTTTCGCGCAATTTCCTTGGATCTCCATAAACTCAACTATTGCAGTTCCAATCTAGCCTATATTCCTAAACCGCTAACCCTATGTTTATTAAACTATCTCTCAGCCCTCGTACGCTTTCCCTGGTTTTGGGATCCTTGATAATCTTTTTCTCAATGCTCCAATCATGGGCCGCCACTCAACGGCCACCGCTTCACGCCCGTCATTGGATGGCAATTACGGGCAAGCCGCTGGGAGCGATGGCCGGAGCCAAGATGTTCGAGAGGGGAGGCAATGCCGTAGATGCCGCTTGCGCCATGCTGGCAGTAGTATGCACGATGCATGATGATGTGGGCTGGGGCGGCGAAACGCAGGCTCTCATCTACAATCCCAAGACCGGAAAAGTCATCGGCATCAACGGCCTCGGAGTGGCCCCGACCGGGGCGACCCCTGAATTCTTTCTAGAAAAGGAGCTCAAATACCCGCCGCGTGAAGGCCCTCTCGCAGCGCTAACGCCGGGTAATCCCGGAGCTCTCATGGTCATGCTCGCGGAATTCGGCAGCCTTTCGCTCGAGCAAATATTAGCCCCGGCTATGGAGATGGCCGACGGATTCGCCATTGAGGAACAGCTCGTCCGCAGAATCAGCAGGAATCGGGGGAAATTGGAAAAATGGCCCTATTCCAAGGCCCTGTTCTTGCCCCATGCTGATCGCGATGATCCTGCGCCGCAAACTGGAGAGATTTTCAGGCAACCCGACCTTCTCGCTAGCTTGCGAAAGCTCGTAGAAACCGAACAGAGTGCCATCCGGGCCGGCAAAGATCGCAAAGCAGCCATCATGGCGGCTTTCGATCGCTTTTATAAAGGCGATATCGGGGCTGAATTCGCGCGGGCAACCCAAGAGCAAGGCGGCCTCATTACTGCCAGCGACTTGGCGAACTGGTCCGTAAAACTCGAAGAGCCAGTCAGCGTAAACTACAAGGGTATCGATGTCTACAAACTCACTAGCTGGACCCAAGGGCCTTCCCTTCTGCAAACATTGAACATCCTGGAGGGGATTGATCTCGAGCCAATGGGATACAACAGCGCCCGCTATATCCACAATGTCTACCAAGCTCTAAATCTGGCCATGGCCGATCGGGACTTTTACTATGGCGATCCCGCAGTCGGACCCGAGGAACCCATTGATGGTCTCTTGAATAAAAACTATGCCAGGAAACGAAGGGCTCTAATTGATCCGGAACAGAATACTCCTGACATTAAGCCGGGCAATCCCTATGAGTTTCAGCGTGGCCGCCATCCCTTCCCAGACATCCTGGAGAACTGGTCGAATGTTCCCCAACCCCCGGAGAAAGAGACAACTGCCCAAGGAAACTTGGCTCCTTCCGGGGCCGCTAGTTTCGCCTCGGGCGACGGCAATCCGCCTCCTTTCTTTTTGGGAACCACCTCGATACAAGCAGCCGATAAAGAAGGCTGGTTCGTATCCATAACTCCGAGCGGCGGTTGGCTGCCCGCCTGTATCGCGGGCAATACCGGCATGGGCATGAGCCAACGCATGCAGAGCTTCGTATTGGATCCACGCGAGAACCCCTACAATGTCGTCGCCCCCGGCAAGCAGCCACGCGTCACCCTCACTCCTACCTTGGCCCTCGCAGACGAAAAGCCCTGGATGGCATTCAGTGTTCAAGGGGGGGACACCCAAGAGCAAAACTTGCTGCAATTCTTCCTTAATATCGTGGAGTTCGGCATGTCGGTTCAGGAGGCCGTGGAAGCTGCTAATCTCACCAGCTACCAGATGCGCAGCTCCTTCGGTGACCACAAATTCGAGCCCGGCCGCCTGACACTGACCCATGAAATGCCTTCATGGGTACGCAATAAACTCGAGAGTATGGGTTACGATCTCGACTTCGTCGACCGCAATTCCGGCCCTATCACGGCCATCGTAAAGGATTTCAAGCACGATACCTTCTGGGGAGCCGCCAGCAATCACGGCGAAGACTACGGCATCGGCTGGTAGCCTTGTTTTCGAAGGCCCGAACCCGGCCGGATTCTGAATGGGAAGTTCTCATCGGGCGCTGGAAGCGCGCGACATAGATCCCAATGGGCCGTAGCGACTGGCTCCTATTCGCCCCAAGCAAGAAATTATCCAGGACAATTTACATCAGTAACTTCAGTGATCAACCGCTAGATAGATAGTATTTCTGTTAATGTCGAAAGCCTATCATAACCATTTCCTCGCAACAACATCGCCATGAAATCGAATAACTCCTCATTCCTCGCCCTTTCTACTATCCTTGCAACCGCAATAAGCCTTTATGCTGGCAAACCCTTAAGCAGCCACACCAGCGCCCAGAACGGCCCCATTCAATTGGGAACTTCGGGCGGGTAGAAGTACGATCTTGCCAATGGCTATTGCTGCGAAGGCACCCTCGGATCGCTCATTCGAGATAATTCCAACGGGGATCTCTACATTCTCAGTAACTTCCACGTTCTCTCAGCTGACATCGTATCCGGAGGGAACGGCAGGATCGCTAACGTTGGCGACCCAATTATCCACCCGGCGCTCATTGATGTTTCATGCAACGCAAATTAATCAAAGATCGTCGCTATCCTCTCCGACTGGTCGAATCCTTTCAGCCCAAAGGCTGGAGCATCGGTGATTGATGCGGCAATCGCGTATGTTGACGACCCGACAATGGTTGACGTATCAGGCTCCATTTTTGGCATCGGCGAAATTGCCAACGTTACCGTTCCCGCGATTGAAAGCCTTGGGATGAGCGTCAAGAAGTGTGGACGGATGACGGAATAACCAACAGCGGCGTGGTCGTCATCGACGCTACCGTTAATGTTTCCTACGAGACCGAGTGCGCAGGTTCACCGGTCGGTACCGCTACCTTCACCAACCAAATCGTTATCGACAATAAAGGTAGCAAATTCCTCGCCGGCGGAGATTCCGGCTCCCTCCTATTCGAAAACGTCAACAAGGCGCCGCGAGCCATCAGACTGCTTTACGCTGGCAGTTCGAGTTACGCCATCGCCAATCCGATAGACGAAATGCTCGCTGCTTACAATGCTGAGATGGTCGGCATCGATCCCTCGAACGTCGGAGGTGGAGACGACGGATCGACCACGGATGGCGGAACCGGTAATGGCAATTGAAACCGAGGCAAGAAACCAAGGTCCGACCTAGCTCAAATCGCCTTGTCACAAGCCGCAAATAAGAAAGCTGCAGCCTTTATGTCACGGGTTCCTCATGGAGTTGGTCATGGCATCGGTCTTGATGCTAGCAGCATGCCCTACATCGCTATTCTCGTCGAATCCATGTCCGACGCTGCAGCGGCAGCCGTTCCCGCCGCCATCGACGGCTTTTCCGTTCGCCTCGTAGCGACCGGTAAAATCATTGCTCTGCAAGCCTTTTTCCAGAGCACGGGGAAAGGCAACATTTTACAAGGCGGCCCGAGTACAATTCGGGCCGCTTTTTGTTTAAACCGTAAGACTTTGGTGCACTTGGTTGCTTCTACTCCGGATAGCGCTAAGTTTGTAGCCTCCCCTTATTTTTTCCAACATGATCATCCGAATTATCCTGTTCTTTATCCTCAACTTCGCTGCTCTGGGAGTTGGCGGTTTCTATTCTAATGGGGGAGCTACCTCAGAATGGTATAATGAATTGAATCGAGCGCCTTGGACACCTCCAGGATGGGTTTTCGGAGCCGCTTGGACTTTCATCATGATCTGCTTTGCGGTCTATATGGCATTCGCTTGGACCAACACTTCGAGCCAGAAACGCCTCGCAATGCTCTACTCCGCCCAATGGATACTAAATGCCGCTTGGTCTCCCATCTTCTTCCGCTACCACCTCGTAAACTGGGCCCTAGTCATCATATTTGCCCTGACGGCGCTGATTGGCTACTTCCTTTTCTCTGAGCTTTCTAAACTAAAAGGAAAGACAGTCTTTATCCTGCCCTACTTCCTGTGGTTGCTGATCGCCGTCTCGCTCAACGCCTATATCTCGCTCAAAAACTAGCGAGCGGGCTTAAACCGTTTGCGAGGAGCTTCGATGCTCCAACCTCACCGTTATCGGCTACGACTCAGACGAGGACGACTATCTACCAGATTTCGGATACGTTATTTCGCACATCGTAGGAGCGGGTTTATCCCGCGGTATCTTTGTTGTTAACAAAATAGAGATAGCGGCGTAAAGCCGCTCCTACAAACCGCAACAAAGCAGGAATCCCTCGTTCTTGTGGATCAGTATACGCACATGCAGAGTAGCGAGCTTCGAAGTTTTTCTCGGAGGGAATAAAGGCAGGGAGGATCGGCTCGATCCTCCGAAATGTGAAAATGGAGAACCCAGTCGGACCTCCCTACCAGCAAGGCGAGCCAAACCCTTCGACACATCAAACCCGATATGATTAAAGCCTAAGCCCCCAACAACCTACTCTTTTGGTAAGGCAAAGCAGTAATAGCTGTCGCTTGAGGGGGTTTGATGAATGCTACCTCCGCCGCCAGCAATAACGACGTATTGCCGACCCTTATACATAAAGGTCGATGGCGTTGCGTAACCGGATCCGTCCATTTGGTAGCGCCACAATTCCTCGCCTGTCTCCTTTGCGAAGGCCCGAAAGCGTTCGTCTAAGGTGGCTCCGATAAAGATCACTCCACCCGCAGTGACCACAGGACCGCCAATATTGAACGTTCCAGTCGGCCCATGGCCTTTAGCCTCAAGTTCTGGATACGTTCCCAATGGGACCGACCATTTGAAATCGCCTGTGTTCATATCGATGGCGTGCAACTGCCCCCAAGGGCGCTTGTTGATAGGATATCCATTTTGATCATGAAGGTCGTGGTGCCCTGTTGAAAGGTAGGGAATGTTCCCCGTCCACGTAAACTGGAGGTTTTCCGTTTCGATTAAATCCTCCTTGCGATCGTCTAACAGAAAGGCCAAAAGCGCTTCTCTCTCGATTTCGAGGAATGAAGACCAGGACGGCATTTGCCCTTTCCCTTCTGTGATAATCGTCATGACTTCCTCCTGGCTCAGCCGCTCCTTTACCGTGCGCAAGGCAGGCAGCTCGACCCCATTGAGTTTACCTCCATCGTCTAATCCATGGCAATTTGAGCAAACGGCTTGATAGATCCGCTCACCCAACTCCGGGAGAGCGATTTCCTTTTCAACCGTCGCTTCCCGCATGGAGATCCACTCTGCCTCGTTGCTGGAGTTGATATAAAGGGTATTGTCTGAGGCATCGAAAGCGGCTCCTGGCCACTCGGAACCCCCATTGAACTGAGGCAGCATCACCAGCTTCTCGAGTCCAGGAGGCGTGAAGATCGGGCCCAACTTGAAATCCTTGAGCTGCTCCAAAACATAAGCCCGAGATTCCGGATCGAGATCCGTCACGTCATCCAGGGTGAAGTCCTGGCCCGTGTATGCGACCGGCTTGATCGGAAAAGGCTGCGTGGGAGCGGTATACTCTCCAGGAATTTCGGAAACAGGCGCGGGGCGCTCTTCGACGCCCCAGATCGGCTCACCCGTTTCCCGATCCAATACAAAGAGATGCCCCATCTTGCTTGGCTGAGCTACGGCGTCGATCTCCTCGCCATCTTTGACCAAGGTGATCAGAGTCGGAGGCGTCGGCAAATCGTAGTCCCACAAATCGTGCCGCACCGTTTGGTAATGCCAAATGCGTTCCCCCGTTTCCGCATCAAGAGCAAGAACGCAGTTGGCGAACAAGTTGTCCCCTACTCGATTGCCGCCCCAATGATCATAGGTCGCAGAACCCGTACCCATGAAAACAATACCCCTATCCTCGTCTAGGGTTAATCCGCCCCAGGCATTGGCTCCGCCTACGTACTTGTAGGAATCTGGCGACCAGGTTTCATAGCCGAATTCTCCGGGATGGGGCACAGTATGGAATATCCATTTGCGCTCGCCCGTGCGAACATCGAAAGCCCGAATGTGGCCTGGATTAGCCTGACGAGGACCCTCTCCAACACTGCCACCAAGTATAAGTAGGTCCTTGTAGATCACCGCAGGCCCGCGCGTGTCGTATCGACGAACAATACCATCATGGTCCAAGTTCTGAGTCAGGTCGAGACGGCCGCCATCCGCGAAACTCGCTACCAATTTACCAGTCCTGGCATCCAAACAAAGGTACTTGTTAGCGACTCCGTAGAATATTCGCCGATCATCCCCATCTTCCCAGTACACGATCGCCCGCGTCTTTCCCGTCGCCCCTGATCCATCATGCGGATCGAATCGCCATAACTCCTTTCCCGTATCCGGTTCAACGGCCACTAGCTTTTGCCCGACCGTTACGAGGTAAAGAATACCGTCAGCCATCAGCGGATTAAACTGTAGCGTCGTGTTCTTGCCTTCCACGAAATCATCCACCCGGTACCGCCAAACCAGTTCTAGATCCTTAACATTGGACGTATTGATTTGACCGAGCGCTGAGTACTTCGTTCCGCCAACATCGCCATTGTAGTGGCGCCATTCGACGTCTTCAGACCCGCTTTGAATGGCGGAATTCGAGCAACCCGCAAAAATCGCGATGATCGCAAAACCTGCCAAGGAGCTTTTGAGAGAATAGGCTATCATCTCTAGGGTGGATTTAAAACCGAAGTAAGCGAAGAATGTTCAATACCTTACAAGTCGGCTCCCAGGATTCAAGCCTCCGGCCAATAAGGGCAAGGACCACGCATTTTCTTGCCGCCCGAATCCATTTCGATTACCTTATCCACCCTCACAAAATACAACCAACTTACCAAACGAAATCCTGGAAAAAACCATAGTCTAAGGTTGGAGGTGCGATTTTATACCGCTATGCCAAATGTAGGAGCGGGTTTATCCCGCGATTTTTGTCTAAAGATTTCCAAGTCTCTTTAACTAATATGAAAGCGTATCCTAAATTTCGATATGGCCTGTCTATTCTGACCGCAATTTTCATTCCTCTTGCAAGCCACGCTCAAGATTCCGAATCGCCGGAAACCCAGGCATTCTACCTTTTCATGAGCGGCAAGGTCAGTGCTCAGGCAAAAAAGCAATTCTATCCAGTCGAGTCCTTCAATGGGAAGCGACTTAATTTGGACGGTTACAAGCGAACTCTCAAGCCGAGCAAAAACCTGAACTGCACCCTGAGCCCTCTTATGGTAATCAGTCCCTACTACGCGGAGATCCGAGACCTAGAATACTCCTTCGATTCCAATACCGAGAAATTTCGCACTATGATGGTCATTAACGAAATGAACGCCGAGCAGATGCGTTTCGAAGCTGGCAATGAGTTCGAAAAGGCCGTCGCCAATATGGATCGCCAAGGTAAAAGCGTTCCTTTTACTCAACAGGACATAGACAACATCGAGCTCGATGAGCTGACCAAAGATCAAAAGGAAGACGAGCTCCTTAAGGCTGGCTTCAATAAGATGATAGACAGCCTCTACGTGCGCTGCACCCTCGTCCCCGACCGCTCCGTCGACAACGCCTATGCCACCGCTGTCATTCGCATTGAAGCTGCAGGAAACAGTGACGATCGCATTTCCTTCGCACGCATAGCACCCATCGGCAGCTTAGAAGCCGGCATAGGTAAACCCGTTAAGTTCGAGTCCTCCTTTCCCGAACTAAGAGCGGGCAACGCGGATATCGACCTATTCATCTACGATGGGGACGGCAAGCACATCGCCACCAACCGCTCCCGCGGCCTGCAAAAACTCACTCCCGAAGAACTCGAGGAACTCCGAAATTTGGATAAGCAGGCGAGAGAGAAAAATGCCGGCTAGCAAGCGAAACAATAGAGATCACAGCCGCGGGTATTCGAAACTGTAGACGCAATCGCTGATCGCGATCCAACCTAATGTCAGTCTTTGAAAAGCGGAGATCGATTCTCCAGACTTCAGATACTGGGGACAGCGTTTAGGGGATCCCGTAAATCGAACACTCCCTCAGGAATCCGAGTTTAGGACCAGACGAAATCCATAATTATCCGTCGCGATTGGCTGATCGACAGTCTTGGGTGCTCTCGCCCCAACTCCCTCCACGAAATAGGCGGACGGAGCCTGAATTCGGGCCTTTGGGATCGATAGCATTTCCCTCATAGGGCTCATGCCAATCCCAGCACCATTCTCGAACATTTCCGTGCATATCGAAGAGGCCAAAGAAGTTCGCTAATTTGCCGCCAACTGGGTGCGTCGAGCTTTCGCTTTTACCAGCATACCAACCCGCAATATCGAGATTGGGATCGATAGGCGACGAATCGGCTTGAGTTATAGCCCCCGAATGAAACGCTGTATTCGCTCCCGCGCGACACGCATATTCCCACTCGGCCTCCGTTGGCAGTCGGTAGCCATCGGCATTCCAATCCGCAAAGTGAGAATCCTCCCCCGTTCGCAAGACGCTTTCCGGCCTGAAATCCTCGTAAGTGTAATACACCGGTAGCCTCCCCTCCCTTTCACTTCGGGCATTGCACCATTTAATCGCGTTGAACCAAGAGATCTGCGTAGCCGGATGCCGGCCGCTTTAATCTCCATTGCAACCATTCCGACC
>JAYZHU010000113.1:0-5576 GCA_036166175.1 Verrucomicrobiota bacterium
ATCGTGCTGACGGGCTATCTGAGTCCGGAGTCAGAAAAGCAATTTAACGAGCTCGGTGCCAATAAGATATTCCCCAAGCCATTCAACTATCGGACCTTGCTGGAAGCCGTGAAAACCCTTTCCGGCAAAGAACAGGAAATAGTACAAGATAAAGCTTCAGCTACGTCCAATCCGACAGGCGAGATTACTCCCGTAAATCATATTTCCGACAGCCAGGCTCTCAAGCAAAGTCTGACCACATTGGCGGCTCTCGCCGAGAAAGTTGAGTTCATGCAAGCGACTACGGAAAAATACTGGATGGAACAAGGGGACCTAAATGCCATCCGCGAAACCGTTCGCCTAATGGAAGCGGAAATCAGAACCTACTACGGAAAGATGAACGAGGCATTGATGGCGCTGCCCAACCCGTTAGCCTCAACCTTATTGTCCGGGACCAAACCATGCGTTCTCGGCGACAACTAATCCTGTAAACCCTTCGCTAAACCCTCTCGGAATCATTGATTGATTCTTGGAATCAGACCAAAATACCGATTACTTAAACGAACATAAAACGCAGTCGGAATCTTTGCTAAAAACCGATCCCACTAACTATAGAGAATGAAACTCCTAATCGTAGACGACGATCCGGCTATCCGGCTATTGCTATTCACGGTTTTCGGCGAGAAACACGATGTTTCCGTGCTTTGCGACGGGCACAATGCAGTATCCGTCCTCTCGGACCCGAATCATCAGTTCGATGTCGTTTTGCTCGACCTGAAAATGCCCCGACTTTCCGGCGAGATGGTCTTGGAATTCCTATCGGATTGGCAGAACATCAAAACGAAGTTTATCATCGTTTCCGGATTCCCAGCCGAAGCCGAGCAACTGGAGTACGACAATCTCATCGCCACCCTGCCGAAGCCATTCAACATCAAAGAGCTTGTGCAGCTCGTTGAAAACTCGGCGGACACTCAGCTCGAGGCAGTGTAGGGAACCTTACGGCGAATTTTCCCGTTCACCGCACCTACCTTCCGAACCATACTTGCCGTAGGTTTTGGCTATTTGCCCGGCAGCCGCCTTTCCGTAGGCAGCCTTCATTTTCGGTGGAAGCGATGTCTTGAGTAGCAAACGCTCGTTCTCCCGATCCAGGATCATGAGCTTCATCACTTTCGACCGAGCTTCTTCGACAAGCGATTCCAGGCCGCGAGGAAACGAGTTCGGATCATCATTTATCCTCTTCAGGAGCTGAAGCCCCTTCTCCAATATCGGCAAAAAGGTTTCCTTGCGCTTCAAGAACGCCTCGTCCGGAGGCAATCCGGTCGATCGCATGATACGACCTTCCTCGATAAAAAGCTCATGCATATCGGAGCACAGCCTTATGTGCTCTTTCAAAATCCGCTCAGCTTGTTCGCTCTCCATTTTGGGGATCAATTGGCTCCTAAAACATTTAGGCGAGCTAAAAGATCGTCTTCCCAACTCAAGTGTTCAAGCCTCCATTTCGCCATCTGTCGCAACGATTGCAGACCGGGGCTCAAAGATTCCTCAGTAATTTCAAGCCCTTCTGGATCCAAGATTTCTTGGTACGCCAAAATCGCTTTCTCAGGCAGGCCAAGCCGTTCGAAGCACAAGCCTATCTGATGAATAGCGGGCCATCGCCATTCTGGAGCTGGACTGTACTTGGCCAGCGACTGGTAGATAGTCAACGCGCTCCTGTAGTCCCGTTTCTCATAAAACTCATTAGCTAGCTCATTTCCTGTCCGCTGCCTCCAATAATCCGCTTCGCCATCCAAAGCCGTATCAGGACTAGACTGGCGCTGCAAAATCTGCACGACCTCCTTCAGCGCCTCCGGCTTGCGACTGAGCTTCTCGTAGGATTTAGCCAGCAGATATCTGATCTCTGGGGAATGCGCGCTCATACGATAGTGGTCTAGAAACTGTTTGAGTCGTGGAACCGCGTACTGGTAACGACCAAGTTGATAAAGTAAGTGGCACATTCGGTAATCGACACGCATCCGCTCGATCGGCTTGAGATCAAGCTTCGAAAGCAACTCGTAGTGACGATACGACTCTTCGTATTCCAGCAATTCCGAGTGGGTCTCCGCTATCTCGAGCTTGGCATTCAAAGACAAATCACGAGCCCGTTCCAATTGGTCGATGGAAATATCCAGGGAGGAATTCAAGACCATATAGTAGTTGGATATAGCTATCTCCAAGCCTCCCATCGCCCTGTAAAGATGTCCCAGCTCCATATAGACGCTGGGCAATCGGCGGCTTTCTCCAAACTCTTCTGTAAGCCTCTCGAGAACAACGGCCGCTTTGGGGAGCATCCCATCTTCCTTAAACAGATTAGCCATTTCGAACAACACGTTCTCCTTCTCAGGCGAGTCGATTGGCACTCCGAGGGCCGCAGCGAAATACCTTTCCGCCATATCGTGATCCCCTCCTTTCCAAAGAGAAGAACCGAGTTCCAAGTGTTTGCGGATTTCCCTGGCCGCTACAGCCGGATCGATAGTCTTCTTTGGCTCGATAACGAGAATGCGATTGGGCTCCTTCTTTTCCCATCCATCTTCCGCTTCAAGCTCCGATGGCATTTCGGTTTCGTCAGCGGCAAACGCCACCCCGCTTAGCAAGGCTAATATGGCTAAGTTGGAAATCTTTGTCAGTGGTTTTCTCATACAAATTCTAATCTATGCGGTTATAGGTAGTTCCGCTTCTCGATGGTTCCCTTTCCTGCGGAAGCGCGGGGGAGAATGGCACGATCGTTCTTACATCCCCTCCTTCTCTCTCGTTTTCGAAGAATATCAATACCTCCTCAGGACGAACTACAGGTTCCTCGAATTCGTCACCCATGATCAGCTCCCTATCTTGGCCTTGGCGAGGAATACTTGTATTGACCCGTCCCGATACAACCGAATACGGGTCGAGCTCCACGACGATTTGATTCCTTATCTGATTTCTTCTAGCGGTTTCTATGCTCAACTCACTTTCAAATACTTCAGTCCCTCCTCCAGGAGCCACCATAGAAAATTCCGGGAGCGCTGGCGAAGAAGCTCGTTTGGCTAGAGCGTCGCTATCCGAGAACCTCAAGGGAGGAGGCTTGGCGTAAGCTAGGTACCCCGGGTAAGGATCATTTCTTCGCGAGGGCAGGTTTCCAAGACTGGCCATCAAATTTCGGGGCGTCCGCTTCAACGTTCTGAGAATCGCGGGCCGCTTGCTGTTTATCTCGTATTCATTATCCGTATATGGAACATATTTGATCGAATTTCGAAATGGGGCCTTGGTCTCCAAATGGCCCTTTGAAGGGAAACCCGCAACCTGGGCCATGTCCGCATTCTTTTCCAAAGAACGCTTTTCCAGTTCACGGTCTTTTTTCGCTTCATCGATCAAAAGTTGGGACGCTTCTTCTTCGAGTGCATCAACCGTGCTCTCCCGCTCGTCTTCATACTTGGATTTCTCGGCCGCCTCGGGGCTTTCGCTAAGCGGCAAGGGTCGGTTCGATTTCGCGGTGAAATGGGAACGCGTTTTAGGATCCGCGCTTTTGATCGCCGTTGAGCCGCTAACCGCTCCAACCATGAATATGGCGGCTAGAATCTTCACCGTTTTCGAATGTAAATTTTTCTGAAATGCCTTCATATCGTTTGAGGTCTTAACCTCGCTAATCGACTAGGAAGTCCCGTCTATTGCTTATCGACTGGATAGCCCCTCTTCTTGAACGGATTTAGCCCTGGAGAAGTCAGGTAATCCTTCCGGATATTCCCCTTGCTTGAGACGATAGGTTTTCAGCAGATCCTCAATGGTGTGAATATCGATATCCCCCCCGCGCTCGTCTTCGAATTCGTTATTGTGAGCGGAGATTTTTCGATGATCGCCATAAGTCTTTATACACTCGCTAGTTTGGGCCCAAGCAGCAAAGGGCTTAGAGAGCGCTTCCCTAATCGCTTGAGCAAGCTCGACAGCCCGATCAATAACTTCCGGCTGGCAGAGGGGGAAATTCACATTGATGTTCTCGTGGAGGTCGCAGGGAAAGTGACTCGTCAAATGCTGGAACACCGGAATCGATGGAACCTCATCACCCGCCAACTCAGAAGGTCTCTCCAACACCGTAGCTCCGAAATCCAAGGCGACCCGGGCGATTAACTCGCTCTCTGTAGAAACAGCGATCTCGTCCACTAACTTAGCCATCCGCAGCTTCTCGATGCCTAAACCCACGAGAGGTTTTCCCTCAAACGGCATCAAGTTCCTGTGCTTCAGGCGCTTGCTCCCCAAACGAGCGATGATAGATCCCACTACGTGCATAGCATTAAACCAACTGAACTCTCACGTTGGCGATAGGCAATAATTGCCCGCAACAAAGGATATCGGGGCCGCCTCCAGGTCCTTCTGGTGTATTCATTGTCATTTTCTCAATTAACCTAACTACATAGCATTTGGCGGGCCAGATTGCATAAATGGGCTTCTGCTTCGTCCGACTAATACTGATATCGAGAAGCGTGACTACGAATCGGATGCGTCGTTATAAGCTTACTCTGGTCTTTTAAGCGCTGATTGAGGAGCGCATCCCGATATCCGGGCAATCGACGGCTCGCCAAGGCAAATTGGACCGAGCATTCGTCCTAACGACCCTTTCTGTGAAGCGCCACACCCAAATTGTTGGCCCCTTCCGGAGTCGGCCTCAATCGCTCTGCCTCCATCAATTGAATTTCCGCACTCTCAACGCCGCCAAGCAATCGGATCGTTCCTTCAAAAAAGCTCTTTTCCAACCTTCCGAATAAGGCAAAGGACCATCCGGATCCAATACTTCATTTGGGTCTGCCGAACTCGGACTCGCTTTTGCGAGAAATTCGCTGGCAGCATTGAGATCTCCACGGAAAAGGGCCATCGAGCACGGAGCCCAGTCAGCCATTCTATGACTGAATCCAGTGGAATGGAAACGTGCCTTCACATCTTGAAAATCGTGTTTAGCGAGGGCGGTGGCCACAGCGGCCCACTGAAAATCCAAGTCGCGTGACAAGCTACTGGGATAGTGATGTTGGCGATAGCCAACCGATGGAAGGATCTCGAGTCGCGCTTCACCGACGAGGGCTCTCAGATTGAAGTCGATATCTTCACCAGTTGGAAGCCCTCGATCATATCCAATTCGTTTGGCGAACTCCATGTTTACTCCCGGCCACACTGGGCCCGGCAAATAGTTTCTTTCGAAAGTGCGAACCATTGCTCCCCGGGTCTTCATAAATCCGGGCATATCCAATCTCCCTATCCGTTTTGATGAAATTCCATCAAAGAGCTCGCAGGCGTCAAAGACAATGGTGGAGCCTCCTTCGAGGGCATCAACGAAACGGCCAATTCGACCAGGCAGAAACTCGTCGTCCGCATCGAGCCAAATAGCAAACCTCGTATCTACTTATTCTATACTTTTTTGCCGAGCGTTTCCGAGACCTATCTTTTCATCCGGACGAACAATTCTAACGCGATCCTCGCCAAATGACAACGCTCGCTCAGCTGTTTCGTCATTGGAGTAGTCATCCACCACTAGAACTGGGCAATCCGCTTGCGACACGATTGATGCAATCGCCCTTCCAATTGTTTCCGAGGCATCC